>JAITHS010000143.1 GCA_031279875.1 Tannerella sp. | reverse complement strand
ATCTGACATTTGGAGACGGCGAAGAAACTAAACTGATAATTATCTCGGCAGGTAATATTCGCGATGAATCAGATTGGGAAAACTATCCCAACTCTAATCATACTGCATCAGTCGAAAATCCGGCGCAGTCGTGGAATGCCCTGACAATTGGTGCATATACAAAGAAAATCAAAGTTAATGATCCGAGATATTCAGCATATACACCACTTGCAAAAGAAGGTGAATTATCCCCATATAGCACAACCTCCCTGATGTGGGAAAAGAAATGGCCTGTTAAACCTGATGTTGTGTTTGAAGGAGGCAATCTATTAAAAGCACCTGATGATACTATTACCTCACATGAAGATTTGGATTTGTTATCAACATCAAAAACTTTTAATTTAAAGCCGTTTGAAACAATAAACGCCACAAGTGCAGCAACGGCTCAAGCATCATGGTTCGCGGCAAAAATCGCTTACGAATATCCTAATGCGAGACCCGAAACGATTAGAGGTTTAATTGTCCATTCTGCAAATTGGGATAATGCGATGATAAACCAAATGAATATAAAACAAAGCAATAGAGGTGATTATAAAAAACTTTTAAAAGTATTTGGGTATGGTATTCCGGATTTGGATAAAGCCATATACAGTCATGAAAGCGCATTTACATTCATTGCAGAAGAAATCATACAACCCTTTGAACTTATCAACTCAAATGGGACAACCAAAGATATCCAAATTTATGATTTACCGTGGCCAAGCGAATTGCTTTCTTCTATGGGTGATAACGACGTGATATTGAGAATAACACTGTCTTATTTCATTCAGCCGGGAGCCGGTGAAATAGGTTGGAAAGACAAATATCGTTATCAATCTCATGGACTCCGCTTTGACATTAACAATTCAACCGAAGACCTAACAGTATTCAAGCAAAGAATAAATAAAGCCGTGAGAGACGATGATTATGAGCATAATAGTAATAACTCAAGCGGTAAATGGAAAATAGGTATAGATAATCGTAATTCAGGTTCTATTCATTCTGATATTTGGGAAGGAACGGCGGCAGAATTAGCGACAAGTCACTATATTGCTGTTTTTCCTGTAATAGGTTGGTGGCGAGAAAGAAAACAATTGGGTAAAGTGGATCATAAAGCGCATTACTCATTGATTGTTTCATTAGAAACACAAGCCCAAGAAGTTCCGCTTTACACAACTGTAAGGAATATGATAGAAATCCCTGTTGAAATACCGATAATTCCGTAGGGCGTCCCGGTGTCAACGCAATAACATTCCTCAAACTTTACAATATTTTCAAGTTTGAGGAATTTTTTTTCAAAAAACAGGCGACGAAGTCAGGAAATTACGGACAATCATCGTTTTTGTACGATTGTGCAAACAAAAAAGTACGATTTTGCAAATCGGGAATTGTTTTGTTGTCTATATTTGCGGCAAATTTTAACTAAAACCGAATAACAATGAAAATAAGGAATACCTTAAAGTACATGTTTCTGCTTATGATGATATGCTATCAAGCGGTGACGGCTCAAAACGACTTGCGGAAGATACGCGGCACGGTGGTTGACGAGACGGAAGAGCCTGTTGCCGGCGCGACGGTAGCGCTGGCGGGGACAACGACCGGTGCGGCTACCGACGCTGACGGCAAATTTGAACTCAGCGTCCCGCTAAAAGGCAGTTTGCAGGTGTCATACATTGGTTACCAAACCGTTAATGTACCGTTAACAAAAGAAACATCTTACTTAATTAAGTTGGAGAGCGGCACTACGGCTCTTGATGAGGTACTTGTAGTCGGATACGGCGTGCAGCGCAAGGAAAGTGTAGTAGGCGCGGTATCACAAGTCAAAGGCGACGAATTAGTGAAAACAGGTCAAACCAACATCACTACGTCGCTCTACGGCAAAGTATCGGGCGTTACTACGATACAGCGTTCGGGAATGCCCGGCAGCGACGACGCCGAAATCATCATTCGCGGACTATCGAGTTTTAACAACTCCAGTCCCTTAGTCCTCGTTGACGGCGTTGAGCGCGACTTTTCGAGCCTCGACCCTAACGAAGTCAACACTATCTCCGTACTCAAAGACGCCTCTGCTACGGCAGTATTCGGCGCAAAAGGAGCTAACGGAGTAATAATCGTTACCACCAAACGCGGTACCGACAGCAAGCCGGATATGAACTTCACGTTCTCGTATGGCGTACAAAATCCTATCAATGTGGCGAAACACGTTGACGGATACACAACGATGTCGATGCTCAACCGCGCCCACATGAACGACCGTCAGTTTACCGCCCTCACTTCGCAGCGCGAGTTGGAAGAGTACCGCAAGCCTTCGTCGCCTATCAATGCCATTCGTTATCCCGACACGGATTGGTTCACCGAACTGACAAAGCCTTTTGCTCCTGCGTGGAATGCCAATTTCAACATCAGGGGAGGCAATGACTTTGTACGCTACTTTTCGACCGTTGGCTTCTCGCATCAAGGCTCTTTCTTTGAATCGTTTAAATCGGGGAAGTTAGACACCGAGTTTTATTACAACCGTGTAAACTATCGCATCAACCTTGATTTCAACTTGACAAAGAGTACGTTACTCGCGTTCAATCTTGGCGGCAATGTCGGCATTCAAAATCAGCCCGTTTATACCGGCATGACAGGTAATATGGGAGAAGCAGCGTTGTGGAGTTATGTTTTTGGTGCCAGCACCACCAAAGTACCGCTCTACTATCCGGCATGGGTGATGGAAGCGATCCCCGACACCGACTACCCCGGTCTTGCCGAAGACCGTCTTATTTACGACATTGGCGACACAAATATTTATAACCCATATTTCGGACTTGCAGGCGGCAGATTCAGGCAATTTACCGATTCACAGTTATTTTCGGACATCATGATAGAACAAAAACTTGATTTTATCACCAAAGGACTGACTGCCAAAGGCAAATTTTCTTTAAGTACATATTATAAATACAACTCTCTTTCGACCGAATATCAAAATGTCAGCTATTCGATTGACTGGGCGAAATATGACGATGGTACGATGAATCCGTGGAAGCGCGAAGGCGCCACCCGCGAAGTTTATACCGACAATCCGATTTATACCACCGTAGGAGGGCTTAGCGACGGCTATTATCACGACATCTATTATGACATGTCGCTCAATTACGACCGCACTTTCGGCGACCACACCGCTACCGCACTGCTGCTATTGAACCGTCAGGAAAAAGATCGCGGCACCGAATATCCTTATTATAACGAAGCAGTAGTGGCTCGCGGCACTTACGATTTTGCTCACCGTTACCTTTTGGAACTCAACATGGGATATACCGGCTCGGAACGTTTCGCACCGGATAATCGCTTCGGTTTCTTCCCCTCAGCGGCTGTGGGATGGGTTCTGTCGGAAGAAAACTTCTTCAAAAAAGTTATACCCCAGTGGTTTAGCAAAGCAAAATTTCGCTACTCCGACGGTCTCGTAGGAAGCGACTATGCCGCCAACAGATGGCTCTATATCAGCAATTACACTAAAGACGCCAACGGCTCAATCAAAGAAGAGCCGTCGGCAAACACTGTAGCACAATGGGAAAGAGCACGCAAGCGAGACTTGGGTATAGAACTCGGTTTTTTGAACAACGACTTGACAATCAATCTTGATTTCTTCGACGAATACCGCGACAAGATACTTATTTCCGTCACCAACACCGTTCCGATGTGGGTAGGCAACAATTACAAAGAACTCAACAAAGGCGAGATAAAGAAGCACGGAATGGAGGTCGAAGCCGAGTATCGCAAACGCATCGACCGCAACCGTATGTTCTTCGTGCGCGGCAACTTCGGCTTCAACGAAAACAGGATAGTATATCAGGACGACGCTCCGTATGCTCTTTCTCACCAAAAGAAAGCAGGTACGGCAGTAGGCGCCCAAACATCAGGTATATATCTGACAGGCAATGGTTTCTATACCTCTGTCGATGATATACACAGTAGCGTTTCGGCGCTTCCCGACATTGGCGGATTAGTAGTTGGCGACTACAAATACCTTGATTATATGGGCGACGGCTTGATAAACCGCGACGACCTGACCCGCATGAAAGGCTCAACGCAGCCGCCCATCAACTACTCGTTTGCAGCCGGTTTTCAGTGGCGCAACTTCGATCTCAGCGTCCTCTTTCACGGATACGCCGGTAAATACATCAACTTTGACCAGCTGTATGAATACGAGTTTTACAAAGGAAACTACAATATTCACGTTTCTCAATTAGACTACTATGCTCCCTGGAACCCCAACGGCAATCACGGCGCGCTACACTATGCGCCATCTTACGCCTCCAACCTTATATGGTCAGGCTCTGCCGAAGGGCAGACAGCCGCCGGATACAGCGGCAAAATATTCGGTAAATCGTGGCGTAACGCCGATTTCCTCCGCTTCAAAGAACTGCATATAGGCTATTCCTTGCAGTCGAAGACACTGAACCGCCTTACAGGTATCAAGAACGTAAAACTTTATCTGACAGGCAATAACCTGCTCACCTTTACGTCACTCATCGAAGGCGACCCCGAAAATACTTATCTCCTTTACGGCAATTATCCGCAAATGAGAACTATTAAAGCCGGTCTTGATATTTCATTTTAAATCATTAATTATATGAAACATAACTTTTTATATAAGATACAGATAGCAGCGCTTATGTTGTGCCTCACATCATGCCTCGAAGAATACCTCGACCATGCGCCCGATTCGGGTCTCGACGACGAGCAGGTATTCACTGTTTACGCCAACTTCAAAAACTATCTCTACTCCGTCTATAACGGTGCGGGTAATGATGCCGGCACAGGTCAGAACATCAAACCCCACTATCCGCTGTTTTTTCATCTCTTTGACCAAAAATTGACATTCGAATCGCTGACCGACATGTGTGACATGGCGCGCAATCAGAACGCCCAGCAACCGAAACGCGGCGAAGCATCAGAAGGATTTGCCGGCAGGATGGGCTACTA
Source organism: Tannerella sp. (assembly GCA_031279875.1). Taxonomy (GTDB): domain Bacteria; phylum Bacteroidota; class Bacteroidia; order Bacteroidales; family Tannerellaceae; genus Tannerella. The sequence continues at coordinate 8,832 of JAITHS010000143.1, read as the reverse complement.
TAAAGACCGCTCACGGGTGCCGCACTCGTGGAAAGCTATACGTATTGTAAATAAATGTATCGAAAACATTGACCGTGTAGTGGAATTGAGCGTAAACGAAAAGAACGACTTTCTCGGTCAGGCTTATTTTGTACGCGCTTTCTGCCATTTTGAACTCTTCCGTCTTTACGGCACTTTACCTTACGTAAACCATTCTCTCGGCCCTGACGACGAGTGGGATATGGCGCGCGAAGATGTTGGCGATTTCATCCGTAAATGCGCCGACGATTTCGAGACGGCAGCAACTTTTTTTGCCGATGCAGGTAAGATGCGGCGCGACCCTGCTTCGGGAGCCGGACATTTGGCTGACCCAGACCAGAACAAACCTAACGGCTGTACGGCGAAAGCATTCAAAGCCAGAGCATTACTCTATCTGGCAAGCCCCCTCAACAATCCGTCAAACGACCCGGCGCTATGGATAGAAGCCGCCGCTGCTTGCAAAGACGCGCTTGATACGGCTATTGAACATGGATACGCTCTGCTTTCGCTATCAGACTACTCCCGCAACTACTACGGCACAGATTACACCAACGAACAGTTGTGGGGCTATGCCGCCGGCTCGTTCAACTACAACACCGGTAGCCTCGAAACATTCATCCCGCGCATCTTTTCGGGGCAGGCAAACGCTTCCGGACAATGTCCGACGGATAATTTTGTTGCACGTTTTGAGACTATTGACGGTTATCCGCTATATACCGACGACGAGCGCGCAACAGCTATTGCAGAAGGCAAATACAACGAACAAAATCCTTATCTCAATCGCGACCCGCGCCTTGATAACGCTGTGATTTACAACCAAAAAGCCGTCAACGGATATGGCAATGCTTCGCTATACATCGAAGACGACGGCACTAAACCGGCCAACTCGCTTATGCCCGACGCGCCTGCCGACCGCTACACCCGTACCGGCTATTACGAGTGTAAGCGAACAGGCCCTCTGGCGCAGAACTCTTCGGTAAAAACGCAACGCCTTACAGACCCGATAATACGTCTCGGAGAGTTATACCTCAACTATGCAGAGGCTGTTAACGAAGCTTACGGACCCGAAGGACGCGCTCCCGGCAGCGAACTCACCGCGCTTGAAGCAGTTAATATCATCCGTCAGCGTGTCGGTATGCCGCCCGTCCTGAACCGGTTTACCGGCAGCAAAGACATCTTCCGCTCGCGTATCAAAAACGAGCGTATAGTGGAATTATGCTTTGAAGGTTTCCATTACTATTGTGATATACGTCGCTGGAAAGACGCTCCGACAATCATGTCGGGTACGCTTTACGGCATTCGCGCCGTACGGTTGAAAACGCCCGACACAGCAAACTATCCCACCGGCTTCCGCTATCAGCGCGTAGCATTAGGCGCCGACAGGCAAACGGCGTGGGTCAACGGTATGGACTACATACCTTTCCCGAAAAACGAATTAGTAAAAATGAAAAACTATATACCTAATACGTCATGGTGAAGAAAAGAAATATTATCATAATTTTAACGTGGGCAGTCGCTATTGCTGCGTTTGCACAGAAACGAGATACAATACCGCTACCTTTCAACGACGTTGTAAAGCGTTACACCACAGGTAGTTCGGTAGTCATCACAGGCGAAGAACTCGAACGTTACAGCGGCGGCTCCGACATACGCAATGCGCTGACCGGTCTGGTAGCAGGTATCGAAGTAACAGAACATCACGGCGCGCCCGGAATGACGGCGCTCGAACGCATCAATCGCTGGGGAGCCGGTACCAAAACCGACATAACGGGACGCGGCAAAACGCTGATGTATATGGTTGACGGAGTACCTGTTGACATTGCCGAAACACCCCTCGACCCGCAAGAGATAGAAACAGTAACGATAATAAAAGATGTGGTAGAGAAAGCCCTCTACGGCGCTTTTGCCGCCAACGGAATAGTATTTATCAAAACAAAAAAAGGACATTACAACGAACGCACGCTGCAAGTAAATGTTGAATCGGGCATCAATTATGCCGACCGTATGCCTACCTACACAACAGGAGCCGATTATGCCCGCTTAAACAACCTTGCACGGCGCAACAGCGGGCTTGAACCGCTATATTCCGAAAACGACATAGCCGCTTATGCACGTAATAACCCTTACGATACGTTATATCCGAGCGTTAACTTTCGCGACATGCTACTGAAAGAATCTTACAACTACAACCGTATCAACATAGCAACAGGAGGCGGCAGCAATAATATCCGATACTACGCTTTTCTGGGCTACACAGGCGAAGGCGATATACTCAAAATCGGCCCTGTGTCGCGTTACGATCGTGTGAATCTCAATTCCAATTTAGATGTTAAACTTAATGACTTTGTAACATCCCGTTTTGGTATTTTTTCGTCTATCTCCTACCGAAAAGCCCCTAACTACGGATACAGCCCCAACTATGCGAGCGAAGACGAAAATTCCAACACTACATTAGGCGTTTACGAGTTTCCGTCAATAATACAAAATGTAAACCTGATACCGGGCATATCTTTCCCTGTCTATCCCATCGAAACGGAAAATATTTCCGGCGGTTATGTTGTGAGCGACCTCTTTCAGCAAAATCCCGTAGGAAATATCATGGACAACGGCTACTACAATGAGAGTACGCGGCGTGGACTGATGTATGCCGATATCAATATGGACTTCGGATTTTTGCTCAAAGGACTTTCGGCGCAGATCTACGGCTCTTTCGACGCCACAAACCTTGTACGTCTCGGTAAAGCCGAAAATTACGACGCATATATCATCGTAAAAGACCTTGCAGGCGGTTATTCATATCAAAAAAGCAGCAGTCACACCGTCAGCACGATGGCTAATAAAACCAAATTAGCCGACTATCTGTCACAGCGATTCTTCGGCGCTTTCAAAGCGGCATGGAACCACAAGACCGACGACCATTACATCGACATGGCGCTTACTTCGTTTATCACTAAACGGACACTGAAATTTATCACCGAACATCGACGCGAAGTAACAACCACCTATTCGGCGCGTTATGCCTACAAAGACAGATACTTGTTTCAGACGGCACTCAGCCTGACGGGAACTTATTCGCTGGCAAACAACCGCTATCCGTTTTCGCCGACATTCGGCGCAGGATGGATTTTTTCGGAAGAAGATTTTATCAAAGAATTGTCTTTACCTATTGATTTCCTGAAAATTAAAACCGAAGCGGGGCTTCTACACTACGACGGCTCAATGTCGGCATACCGTGATATAGATAATTTCAGCTGGCAAACTAACGGTCAGGCTTTCGGGCCACATGTCAATAATCAGTGGTTCGGCAGCACGGTGAGCGGCAACGTTGTACGCATCTATCCCTCGCTGATAGGCAACCCTCACCTGCGACTTGAACAGCGCAAAGAGTTTGTAGCAGGACTTGAAATGAAAGCGTTGAACTATCGCCTCAATTTTGATGCGAATTACTACAATTCGTTGACCGACGGCCCTGTAACACAGGTTACAAACGTGCTGCCGTCGATGCTTGGCTATGGCGACGCTAACCCGTGGATGAACTACAACAGAACACGATATTACGGTTTTGAGTTAGCGCTCGGATATCGCGACGTTTGCGGAGACTTCCGCTACGGAGTAAATGCTCACGCCACAATTCAGTCGAGCCGAGTACTGCGAACCGACGAACTCAATTATCCTTACGACTACATGAAACGTACAGGACTGCCCGCAGGAGCTATTTTCGGACTTAAATACGCCGGAAAGTTCGCTTCCGACGACGACATAAGGCAGTCGCTGCCACAACTCTTCGACGCCGAACTTAATCCGGGAGATATGAAATATACCGATATGAACGGCGACGGCGTAATCGACGACAACGACCGGTGCATGATAGGTAACTCTACCCCAAAACTGTTCTTCGGTCTTAATCTGCATCTCGGCTACAAAAACGTGGAATGCACGCTTACAGCCACAGGACGCGCATTCTACGACATCGCCCTCAGCAATAGTTACTACTGGAGCGGGTGGGGCGACAACAACTACTCAAAATTTATTTACGACAATGCCGCCAATCCCGATAGCCGATATCCGAAACCGGCTTACTACAAGTCGAATAACAACTACAAATTGTCGGATTTCTGGCTCGAAAAGGGCGACTTCGTCAAAATCCAAAACGTTGAAATAGCTTATAACATGCCGGTTAAAGTGTGGAATATACACTTTATCAAGGGAATAAAACTCTATTTTCACGCCTCAAATATTCTTACTCTGTCGAAAATAAAAGACCTCGACCCGGAAGATATGGATGCGGGATTGACCGAATATCCGCTTTTCAAAAGCTTTGTCGGTGGAATTAAGTTAAATTTTTAAATATGAAACAATATAATATCATTATTATTTTTACTCTTGCACTTGCTTCGTGCAACGACTTTCTCGACCCTTACCCAAGCGCTATACGCTCGGAAGATTATATCTGGACTAATCAGGCTACAGTTCAGGGACTTATAGGTCAGTGCTACGAATATATGTCAACTAACTACAACGTCAACGAGGGCGCATGGCTCGACGGTGCTACCGATAATGCCGTCAAGACTTCTTCGACGGATGTTATAAATCGCTTTGCCGCAGGACGACTCAGCCCTGCCGACGACCCTTTCGATGATTATTGGATACGCAACTATCGCGGCATTTTTAATGTTAACATGTTCCTGAAAGATGATAGAGGTTTTAACACGCGCTTTCTGCTCGATGCTTATCCTAATACGCTGTTGCAGAAACGTTTGAAAGGTGAGGCTTTTGCGCTGCGGGCATGGTTTCAATGGGATTTATTGAAAAAATTCGGCGGACGCGGTATCGACGGACAAATGTTAGGCTACCCAATACTGTTGGAGCCGGTTAACGTTGGCGGTATGACGCCTGATGAGATAAAGGCAAACATTACTTTCCGCCGAAACAAATATGAGGAATGTGTGCGGCAAATAGTGGCTGACTGCGATTCGGCCTACAAATACCTGCCTATTGCGCATCGCGACTTCCTTGTCGAAAACACAGAAGCGAAACAAGTTCTCGGAAGCCAGAACTGGGGACGGATGGACGGCATAACAACGGTGGCTATCAAGGCGTTAGTATATCTTACTTGGGCAAGTCCGCGTTTCAACGAAACAAACGACATGTCGCGATGGGAGATGGCGGCGAAATATGCCAAAGAAGTGATGGATTTTAAAATGACGACGGATAATGTTGTAAACGGCTTTTCTCGCTCGCGTGAGGTTAATTGGTTTGACCCTAACAATCCTTGCATAATATTTGCCTCGCGATACAAGAACAACAACGACGATATGGAGCGTGCTTTCTATCCGGGCGGCTTGCAGGGCAACGGCGTTATCGGCGCTTCACAAGAACTTACGGACGCTTTCGGTATGGCTGACGGATACCCGCGAGGGGAATCGCCAACCTACGCCTACGACCCGCAAAATCCTTACCTCAACCGCGACCCTCGCTTCTACAGCGTCATATTCTACAACAACAGAACTATCACTACCGGTTCGTCGGCAAAGCAATATACTTTCGACGTCAACAGCGATGACGGCAAAGACGCAGCAGGCAGAAACTCCAACAACAGCCTGACAAACTACTACATAAAGAAATTTGTTTACAGCGGCGTAAACTGGTCTGACAACACTATCAGCCGCATGCCGCACTCACTGTTCCATATCCGATGGGCTCACATGGTATTAGCTTTCGCTGAAGCGGCAAATCAATTTGCAGGACCAACGACGCCTGTTTTCGGGCTTACGGCAAAAGAGGCTATCGGCTATCTGCGTAGCCGTACTACTTACGACGGACAGCCGGGCATAACTACCGACCCATACCTTGAACAAATATCTTTATCCGGCAAGGCTGCTTTCGACCGGTTTCTATGCAACGAACGAAGAATAGAAACATGCTTCGAAGGACAACGGTTCTTTGATATTCAACGTTGGACAACGACGCTGGGCGAACTCAACAAAGATGTTCACGGCGTGAGCGTTACACGCAACGGCAATTCTTTTGCTTACAACTACGATTATGTTGTCGGCAAACGACTTTTCACCTCCGCATACCTGCCTATACCTTATCGCGAAGCGGTAAACATCGCCGATATAGTTCAAAACGAAGGCTGGGACTCGTGGAGATAATTAATAATATGTCTAATAATTTTTTATACAAATGAAAAAGATTTTAATACTAACCGCAATCGCTATTACTTCCTGCTACGACAGTTATGTGCAGGACTACGACGAGCAGTACGTTTATTTCCCCTATCAAACTGATGTTCGCACGTTTGTCGTAGGCGAAGGCATGACTGTTAGCATGGCCGTCAATCTGACGGGCGTAATCGAAAACAAGGAAGACCGCAAAGTCGATTTTCAGATAGACAACAGTCTTATTAATGCGTCCACCTTGTCGGCGCTCAAAGGTCATGCTTTTTCTTATATCAAAGAAGTATTCTCCTCTATATCAGATATAAGCGAGTTGCCGACAAACACATATTCCATTCTTGTTGACAACAAGCCTGCGCTTCAAACGGTAATCAAAAAAGGCGAACATCAGGGCAGAATAACTATAAAAGCCGATTCGGCTGCTTTTCTGTCAAACATCTCGCGCATTTCACCGCAACAAGTTATACCGTTGAGAATCACGAAAGTAAGTTCGCCGGTTATCTATGACGGCAAAGAAACGCTCGTTATAGCAATGCGATATGAAAACATGCTTTTCGGTAACTATTGGCACGGCGGCGTAACCCGCGTTACCGACGCTTCAGGCAACGAAGTGGAAGTAATACGATATTATACTACTATACCGCAGGCTGACGGTTTGGTATGGAAACTGACTACAACAGAGCCGATGGCGCTTACAGCCAACGCAGTAGGCAACGAGTTAAATTCGCCTAAACAGCAAATGAAAATTGACCTCGCAGCCGACGGCTCTATAACCGTTTCATCGGTAGCCGGTGCGTCTTATGAGGTTGAGCCTGACGGTCAAAGCTATTTCAACAAATCCCGCCTTCTGCAAGACCGCAAACTGTTTCTCAACTATAAATACGTCAAAAACGGTCTTACTTATCACGCTTCCGATACTCTAACTTTCCGCAACCGTGAACGCGACGGAATAAATGAAACTTTCGATGAAAACCCTGCAAATTATTGAAATTATGAACAAATACTTGACGGTAGCCATGTTGTGTTCATGCTGGTGGGGATGTGCCTCTAATCCGAACAAGGAACTCGAAGAGGTGTACAAACCCGATAAACCGCTTGATTATCATGAGGTAAAAAGCCGTCCCAACGCTACGTCTAACAATTGGAAAACCTACACGGCAAAAACCGTTGACCGTTTGCCCGATTTCGACCCTGCCAAGTATCCCGAAGTGTCGTTGGGACAGTACGGCGGCTGGACATCAAGCCGATACGCCGCAACAGGTTTTTTCCGTGCCGAAAAATTATCCGTCGGCGCCAAAAGTCGCTGGTTTCTGATTGACCCCGAAGGCTATCCTTATATCCATCGTGGTATAGCAGTGTTCAACCCCGGCGGTTCCGACCGTCAAAAGGCAGCATTGCAGAGTAAATTCGGAAGTTCATCGGTATGGGCGCAGAAAGAGACCGAAACGATCCGCAAATACGGTTTCAACGGCGTTGGCGCATGGTCAAACACGGCAGAAGTGCGCAAACTGAACAATCCGCCTGCTTACTGCATCATACTCAGCCCTATGGCTGCGCTACGAACGGTAATGAAAGCCGCCGGCGACGACTTTTCGCACGCCGGCTGGCAGGGTTATGAATACGACATTGCGCCGGTATGGGACGAGCGCTTCGACGCTTGCCTCGACGCCGAAATGCAAAAGGCTATCACCTACCGCAATGACAAATTTCTTATTGGCTATTTCGCCGATAATGAATTGCCATGGCCTAATGACGCTCTCGACCGCTGTCTTACCAAATATGCGGCGCCGAACGTTTGCTACACAACAGCCAAACAGTGGCTCGACACACGCAAAGGCAAAAATGCTACTATCGCCGACGTAACTGACGACGACCGTAAAGCTTTTACCGGTTATTATTTTGAGTGTTACATCAAAAAAGTAGCGGAAGCGCTCCGCAAATACGACCCTAATCATCTGTTTCTCGGAAGCAAGTTTAATCAGGAAGATGAGGAACTGATTAATTCCGAAATACTTAAAGTGGCCGGTAAATATACCGACGTAATCTCAATCGACCACTACCGCAGTTGGGAACCCGACAATACTATGATGGCTAACTGGGAAGCATGGTCGGGTAAACCGTTTATGATAGTTGAGTTTTACGTCAAAGGCGAAGATTCGGGCTTGCCTAACAATACCGGCGCAGGATGGAATGTGTCAACGCAAGCCGAAAGAGGCTATTTCTACCAGAACTTTACACTTAAACTCATCAACAGCGTCGGATGTGTCGGCTGGCACTGGTTTACTTATCAGGATAACGACCCGCAAAACTTGAATACAGACCCTTCTAACCGCGATTCCAACAAAGGCGTTGTTACATGGGACTTTCAACCTTATACGCCGCTGCTTGACAATATGAAGCAACTCAACGATAATGTTCCGAAATTACTTGATTTTTACGGATATTACAAAATAAAATAAATTAATTATGAAGATATTAGCAAAATACACAGCGTTTACGGCAGTCATGTTTTTTCTTATGACATGCTCCGATAAAGGAGTTAATCCGGTTATTAACACCATACCAAAGGCTACTTTCGACCGCGAGCCGACGATTTCGGCTACCGTCAATGAGCCTGTTACAATTCGTGCCGCAG
>JAITHS010000111.1 GCA_031279875.1 Tannerella sp. | reverse complement strand
TCGCGGGTCGGTAATAAATCCGGTAACGGCAGCAGCGGCGGCTACGGGCGGAGCGGCAAGAATAGTGCGGGCGCCGGGGCCTTGTCGCCCTTCAAAGTTGCGGTTTGATGTGCTGACGGCATATTTACCGGTCGGAATCTTGTCGTCGTTCATCGCCAAACAAGCCGAACATCCGGGCTGGCGTATTTCAAAACCTGCCGCGTTAAGGATTTTGTCTAATCCTTCATCTTTGATCTGTTTGTCAACAACCCACGAGCCGGGTACAAGCCATGCCGTTACGCTGTCGGCTTTGCGGCGTCCTTTGACTATGGCGGCGAATGTGCGAAAATCTTCTATCCTGCCGTTAGTACAACTTCCCAGAAAGACGTAGTCTATCGGTTTGCCGAGTAGTTTTTCGCCTGCTTTGAAGCCCATATATTCGAGCGATTTGTTGTATGAAGTCGTATCTCCGGCAGGGTCAGGGATAGTTGCCGTAATCGCCATCCCCATGCCCGGATTGGTGCCGTATGTAATCATAGGTTCGATATCGGCGGCGTTAAAGTTTACTTCGCAGTCGAAAACCGCGTCATCGTCGCTTCGCAGCGTTTGCCAGTAAGCAACTGCCTTGTCCCACTCGTTACCATGAGGGGCATATTCGCGACCTTTGATATAGGCGAAAGTAGTTTCGTCGGGCGCTATCATACCGCCGCGCGCGCCCATCTCAATCGACAGATTACAAAGCGTTAAACGTCCTTCCATTGTGAGATTGCGCACTGTTGAACCGGCATATTCGATGAAATATCCCGTAGCGCCGCTCGTAGTCATTTTAGACATGACATAAAGCGCTATGTCTTTGGCTGTTACGCATTTGTCTGTTAAGCCGTCAATGCTTATACGCATGTTTTTGGGCTTTTGTTGCAGGATACATTGTGTAGCGAGAACCATTTCGACTTCGCTGGTACCGATGCCGAAAGCGACTGTTCCCATTGCGCCGTGCGTTGATGTGTGGCTGTCGCCGCATACTATCGTCATACCCGGCAATGTAAGCCCGCGTTCGGGTCCTACTACGTGGATAACGCCGTTTTTGGGATGCATCATGCCGAAATATGCAAGTCCGAAATCGGAAGCGTTACGTTCCAGAGTATCAACCTGTTGCCGTGATATCGGGTCTTCGATAGGTTTGTCTTGGTCGTGTGTCGGAGTGTTATGGTCGGGCATACAGTAGATACGTTCCGGTCTTAGCGGTTTCAATCCGCGTGCTTTGAGGCCGGCAAATGCCTGTGGACTTGTTACTTCGTGACAGTAAAGCCTGTCAATATACAACTGTGTGGGACCGTCATCGACGGTTGAAACTACATGACTGTTCCAAATTTTTTCAAATAATGTTGTCGGTTTATTAAGTTCCATTTTGTTATTAAAAGAGGCGCAAAAGTAAGATTTTTTTTCGAGACGGCATAATTTATTTGGTTATTTTCAAAAATTTTCCGTAAGTAAGCATCCTCCACAACCATTCAAGCAGTCCGAAGCGGAAAAATTTCAGCCATAAAGAACTCATTATTATCTCGACGGCAAAAACTCCGACGGCAATTAATTCCACATAAATCAGCCCCATTGATGTTCCGAGCGCCAAAAACATACCGTAGTAGATGATGATGCCGAAAACGGATTGCAGGATATAGTTTGTAAGTGCCATTCTGCCTGCGTATGCCGGTAAACGATAGATTATCAGGTTTTTATTCTTTATGTATATGAGACATAGAACTGCGGCGTAGGCTAATGCCATCGGATAAATGCTTATGACGTAAAATATTGAATGTAAGACTAATCCGAGCGGGTTGCCGTGCATGGCGCTCCATGAATAGAGCAACGAGAAAGGCAATCCGACGGCGAATCCCCACAAACAGATGTTTTTAAGCACGTTATGATGTTTGTCAAGAGCGACATAAAACCTGTTTCGTCCGATGTAAAAGCCGATAAGAAAAAGTCCCAGCACCTTGAAAATTCTGTGTCCGTCGATAAATTCGCGCAGGCGGATAAAAGAACCGGGGATTTGAAATTTCATCATCTCCGAATAAGTGTCGGCATCGCGCAGCCAAACGTGGAAATTGTCGTTTGTAATGCCGTAGCGGTCGTGGAAGTGCTGCGTCGCATTGATAGCGGGCGCAGCAAAATCAATGCCGCTCAATGATTTGAATGCGTCAAGCACTATCGGAATGAGCAGCATAACGGTTGCTGTGATGAGTAACTTGCGGTCGGAAGCATTCCGAAACAACGGCAGTAACATTCCGGCAAGCGCGTAAAGCATCAAAATGTCGCCCGCCCAAAGCAACAACAGGTGCATGAAGCCGATGAGAGCAAGAAACGTCATACGCCGGTAGAAAATTTTCAGTCCGCTGACGCCTTTGCGGAGGGTATTGGTAATAATTATCGCGAACCCGATGCCGAAAAGCAAAGAAAAGAGGCTGTAAAACTTGCCGTCAATGAAGATATACATCAGAAAATGTATGACACGATCAATTGCGGCAGTAGGGTATGCGTCGGCAACTGTTTGAGGCTGAAACGAATAGAGCGAAAACTCAGGGAAATTAGCCATGCAAATACCAAGCAAAGCCATCCCTCTGATAGCGTCAAGTATGGCATAACGCTCCGAAGCTGCAACCGGATTAACCGTCTCTGTCGTAATAGTTTTTTTCATCTTTAATAGAGGTGCAAAGGTAAGTGTTTTAATTAAGAATTAAAAATCCGATAAAACGCCGACTTTACCGCATTCATTTTATCAAACAAAAAAGGACTTACAATTTCTTGTAAATCCTTCATTATCAACCCCGTGGGCGTTGACGGATTCGAACCGCCGACCCTCTGCTTGTAAGGCAGATGCTCTGAACCAGCTGAGCTAAACGCCCGATGTACTTTTTTGACAATCTAAAAAAAACTTCTCTTTTATCTAAAAGCGGCGCAAAGGTACGACTATTTTTTGAAATTACAAAATTATTTGTGTAAAATAAACTTAAATAATGTTAAATATCTCTGTAACAATTAGATAATGAGCGATTTAGTTGACGCAGGAAAACTTCAAGATTTTCGTTTGCGGAAAGGCCTAATTTTTTCTTCAACCGGTAGCGTATCATGTGTACGGAAGAGACTTCGATAGAAAAACACTCCGACATTTCGGATACATCCATGCCCAAAGAAAGGCATATACAATATTTAATATAAGGGACGGAAATATGACCGTCGTAAGAATTTTTCAGCGCGGTCAGGCTATCGTTGTCGAAAGTCGGCAGCAGGTCGAGATACAACTTGCGGTCAGGCAGTTTACGGCTTATAAGTCGTTCCAAATCAGCGATTATGGTATCGCGGAGGTGTACATCGTTTTTGGCTTCCGCTTTACGTTTGTCGATATTTTTGATATAGTCGTTGATTTTGTCGGCGTAAGATTCGATTTGCCGGTCAAGTTCTTCTTTGTCCGATTTCAATTGCTTGATAACCATGTTTTTATCTGCAAGTTCAAGTTCTTTAAGGCGATATTCCGACAGCACTTCATATTTTTCAAGTTCGGCTTTGGCAGCCTGTTCTTCTTTGATTTTGAGTGTCAGTTCCGATTCCTGTTTTTCGGCTCTGATAAGCGCTGAGCGACGCCTGTTGTTGTTGTTGAAAGCATAAAACCATAGCCACAGAAGGGAGATTGTGATGACAAGCAGTATTGCGATGATAATCAGCAGAGAAGTCAGTTTAAACTGTGCGGCGTTCATTGATTTGAGCCGTTCGATTTGAAACTCCTCACTGTCAGTGTTATACAACTGTTCGAGTTCATTAGTCTCAATGTTCTGGATTTTAGTTTTAAGATTGTTTTTCAGCAAGTTATACTCATAAGATGCTTTAAACTGCTTATTTTCAGCGAGGATACGGCTATGCAAGTCATAGAGTTTCGTTTCGTAACGGTAAAAAGATTCTCGCGGATACGGTTCGTTGCCGCGTCGGATATTAGCTTCGAGCAACTTTTCGGCGTTGCGAATGAGCATTTCGGCTTCGTGATAGTTTTTGTTATGAAAATGCAGCAAAGCATTGATATAATCAACCCTGCTGCCGGTAAAATTGTCGTCATCATAGCCTATATCCGCTGCTTTTGAGAGGCAAGAATCTATCATCGCCATGTCCGGTTGCTCTTTAAGGGCGCAAAGCTCAGCTATCTGAACGTATATTCGCATGATGGCGCTTTCATGCACGGGGTTAAACTCATATTGATTTGAATAAAAGAGATTTACGACTTTTAAATCATAATTTATGGCACTGTCAAGAAGATTTTCCGCAGGCGAGAAGGTGTAATATGTTTTATAAAGGCTTGATTTTAAGGCATATACCGTAATTTCAAGAAACATAGTGTTTTGTTTCTCTTTGATAATATTTACTTTGTCGATAAGACCTTGTGTAAATATCGTATCAGGCTGATGGATAGCATATAACGTGATATTATAAAGTATATAACTCAAATACTTAATAGAATAGTCGGATTCGATATACAGATTAAGAGCGGAATCAAACTCTTTATGTACTTTTTTTCTGCCGTAGGGCGAGTCAATAGCCGATTTGCCTTTAAGATAATGATAACGCGCAAACGCCAGAGTATTAGTGGCTCCAAGCAGGCATATTTCCGCCGAATCGAGGTATGTTTGCACCGCAGCCGGATTATTCCATTCATCATAAAGATAAGCAAGGAAAGTATATCCGAGCATGATGCCGTCGTTATCATTATTGCGTTTACTCTCCGACAGCAAGGCATTGACGGCGTTTAACTGCTCCGTACGACGCTCCTGTTCGCAAAAATTATTGCCGTAAACAAGTTCTTTTTTGATGCTATACGATATTTGGGGATCACCGACAATAGCACACAGCGAATCTAACGTCATACTCTTTGGAGAAGACAGCGATTGTTTAGTTATACATGCCGCACTAAAACTCAAACAAACTATTGATATAAAGACAGTTATAATTATAACGGTATTTCTTACCATACTTTTTTTGTTGTATAATACGACACAAAGTTAGCATAAAATTTTGAAATAGATGATTTTTTTTGTTTTTTCTAAAAAAAATCGCTATTTTTGCGCTTTAAAATATTATTTTTTTAACTCATGAAGACAAACAGACGTAATTTTATTAAGACAGTTGGCGGTCTCGCGCTTTTCAGCATCGTTCCGCGCAACGTTCTGGGCAAGGGTTTTATAGCTCCAAGCGACCAGTTGACAAAAGGAATTATCGGAACAGGCGGCATGGGGCGCGGACATTTGAACTATGCCGGAACACGTCTCACAGCCATTTGCGACGTTGACAAATCACATCTTGCGCTTGGGCAAGCCCTTGTGCCGGAAAAAATTGCCGAATATCACGATTTTCGCGACCTCATTGCAGACGAAAACGTTGATATAGTGCATATTGCAACACCTCCTCATTGGCACGGCATCATGTCGGTAGAGGCAGCAAAAAAAGGCAAAGATATTTGGTGCGAAAAGCCCATGACGCGCACAATCGGCGAAGGCAAACGGGTAATGGAAGCCGTCAGTCAATACGGCAGGATTTTCCGCCTCAACACATGGTTCCGTTTTACAGACCAGTTTTATGGTCTGGGAACACCCGTCAAACCGCTTAAAAAGTTAGTACAGAGCGGTTTACTCGGCAGCCCGCTGAAAGTTACAATCAGCGGATATACAGGTTTCAACTGGAAATTCTACTGGGTAGGCAAAGAAGACCTGCAACCTCAAACCGTTCCGTCAGAATTGGATTATGACTTCTGGCTCGGACCGGCACCATATAAGCCTTATAATGAGCATCGTACGCATCAAACCTTCCGTGGGTACTGGGATTATGACGGCGGCGGTCTCGGCGACATGGGACAACATTACATCGACCCCGTACAGTATTTCCTCGACAAAGACAACACCAGTCCCGTAAAAGTTGAAGTAGATGCTCCGCAACAGCATCCTGACGCCGTAGGTACTTGGCGCTCAATAACTTACACTTATGCCGACGGTACCCAAATAGTTCTCTGGGGAGGCGATTACGGCGACCCGAACACACCTTATATATCAGGACAGAAAGGCAACGTTTACAAAAACTTTGTGTGCGACATCCCAAACTGGGAAAAGAAACTCGCTGACTATCCCGACCCCGAACCGCAGCAGACCGATTTTATCGAATGCGTAAAGACACGACAGCCTTTTGCCCTCAACGAAAAGAACGGCTTCCGCTCAGCTACGATTGTCAACATGGGCGCCGTCGCCCTGCGATTGAACCGTACATTAGAATTTGACCCCGTCAAACTGCAATTCGTCAACGACGCCGCCGCAAACAGATACCTCAACCAGCCTTTGCGCGCTCCATGGACAATTTAGAGACACAGTTTAACAAACAATTTTATAGAAAATGAAAAAACTAAATATCTTAATAATCAATCTTTTGCTGGCAGCAAGCGCATGGGCGCAAACGCCAACAAACCGGACGGCGGCTACCGTAGTCGCCGATGTGCTGGCACAGATGCCCGTACAAAATCAAAAAGCTTATAATCAGTTGATTGGCGATCTTGCGAAGACCGGCGAAGAAGGCGTCTTGAACCTTGTTTCAAAACTTAACGCACCGGGTAAAGGCAGCAATGCCGCCGCAGAGTACGCTATAAGCGCTCTAACACACTATGTATCAGTATCTTCCGACGAAGCTCTGCGTAGCACTATATCAAGTGCGTATGTCAAAGCCCTTAAAGCAGCAAGCGTGTCGGAAGTTAAACAGTTCGTTATCACCCAGTTACAGGTAGTCGGAAAAGACGAGGCCGTTGACGGTCTTGCCCCCCTGCTCGGCTTTTTCGACGTGAGCGATTATGCCGCACGTGCATTAGCAAGCATCAACACCGAAAAAGCCGGTAATGCGCTCAAAACAGCATTACTTCGCAAGATGGGAACGGCTGAAACACAGCGTAATATCGTTCTCGCTATCGGCGAAGCGCGTGTCGGCGGCACGGAAGAACTGCTCACCACACTGCTCGGAACCGACAACGAGGAACTGAAAAGAGACGTCCTCTATGCTTTAAGCCGTGTCGGTAGCGCCGCATCAATCAAGACGCTTGCCGACGCTGCCGCAAAAGCAGGCTACGGTTATGACAAAACCAACGCCGTCGATGCGTATATTGAACTGCTTACTAACCTGTCGGACAGCAAGTTAGCCGAAGACCTGTTATTAAAAGCCACCAAAGCCAAACAAAACGGTACTCGCATAGCAGCATTGCAATTAATCATTGACTGTCAGAAAGATAAGAGCTTCAAAACACTGCAAATAGCATTAAAAGACCCGTCTGCGGAATATCGCAATGCCGCTCTCGATGCTTTCTCTGTTTACGCTGACAAGAAATCATACGTTGAGTTGCTTAAAACAGCCGCCAAATCCAAAAGCGCTGATTTAAAGACAGATATATACTCATGGCTCGGTCGCGAGGCAGCTTGTCCCGACAAAAAAGCCATACTCGCCGGTCTTGAAACAGGTGTCGAAACAACAGCTGTCGGAGACCTTATTAAACAGTTGAACAGCAAAGACTTAAATGTCATGAGCGCTGTCGCTAAAACGTTGGTAGCGCTTGGCAACGAGCAGGCTATACCCGCCCTTGCCGGTTTGCTGACAAGTCAAGACCCGCATGTCGTAACGCTCGCAAAGAACACATTATCAACATTTAAAGGCAATATATCAGGCTCTGTTGTCAAAACGATAGCCTCATCGTCCGATAACGGCAAGATAGCAGCCATAGAACTGCTCGCCAGTCGTAAGTCAAGCGAGCATGTGAGCAGCATTCTCGACCTGACCAAGAGCGGCTCGCCCGACGTTAAAAAGGCTGCTTATACTGCTCTGAAAGATGTTGTAGAGCTGAAAGATATAACAAATCTGTTCGGAATGCTCGAAACCGACGACAAAACGGTGGTAGCGCCGCTGCAACAGGCTGTTATAGCCGCCATTGCCGGTTTGACGCCGATACAGCAGGCAGAAATGCTTGCCAAGCGCTCTTTACAGGCCGGTGAAAGCAAGAAACATCTCTATTACACGCCCCTCGCCGCTACCGGACAGCCTGTCGCATTAGCAACAATTGTGGAAGGTTTCAACCAATCGACCGGCGATGCCAAAGAAGCTGCTTTCAACGCATTAATCAACTGTAACACTCTCGACGCCGCACCTTATCTGTATCAGATATGTAAATCGTCGGCATCGTCGGCATATTTAGATAAAGCCTTGACTACCTACATTAAAATAACCTCAAATCCCTCCCTGACAGGCGAAAACCGCCTTATCTATCTCCGTAAAGCAATGGAAACGGCGCAAACCGACGCTCAAAAAAATACAATACTTAAACAAATAGCGCAGACAGGTACATATTTCGGACTGCTCTTTGCAGGCGAGTATCTCGACAAGCCTGCTCTAAAAGAGAATGCAGCACAGGCAGTTATGAATATAGCGCTGAATCACAAGGAGTTTACCGGCGACAATGTTAAGACTTTACTTCAAAAAGCAGGTGCCGCTTTGAATAATCCCGACGCCGACTATCAACGGCAGTCTATCAAAAAACATCTCGATGAAATGCCTGATACTCCGAGTTTTATCTCTTTATTCAACGGCAAAGACCTTACCGGCTGGAAAGGGTTGCTTGCTTCGCCTAACGATAATCCGCTCAAACGCGCACAACTCAAACCGGCAGAACTTGCCAAAGCGCAGAAAGTAGCCGACGAGCAGGCAGGCAAAGATTGGATTGTCGAAAACGGAATGCTCGCTTTTGTCGGTCATGGCTATAACAACCTCTGTACGGAGAAGAAATATGC
Source organism: Tannerella sp. (assembly GCA_031279875.1). GTDB lineage: Bacteria > Bacteroidota > Bacteroidia > Bacteroidales > Tannerellaceae > Tannerella. The sequence continues at coordinate 1,673 of JAITHS010000111.1, read as the reverse complement.
TGATTTTGAGATGTATGTTGACTGGATGCTTGATCCGGCAGGTCCCGAAGCCGACGCCGGTATCTATCTGCGCGGCACTCCCCAGGTGCAGATTTGGGACACCGCACGTCGTAACGTAGGCGCCCAAGTCGGTTCCGGCGGTCTGTATAATAATAAGGTACATAAGAGCAAGCCACTCGTTGTTGCCGATAACAAACTCGGAGAGTGGAATACGATGTATATCAAGATGATAGGCGACAGAGTTACCGTTATCCTCAACGGTGTTTTGGTTACCGATAATGTCGTTCTGGAAAATTATTGGGACAAAAATCAGCCTGTCTTACCTGTCGAACAGATTGAACTTCAAGCACATGGCAGCAAAGTTTACTACCGTAATATCTACGTTCGCGAGATTGAACGTCCGAAACCATACGAGTTGACGGCTCAAGAAAAGAAAGAGGGCTTCAAAATCCTCTTTGACGGCACAAATATGTACGAATGGACAGGCGATATGGTTAATTATCAACTTAAAGACGGCTGTATCAGCGTCGAACCGAAGCAGAGTTTCGGCGGCAATCTTTACACCAAAGACGAATACGCCAACTTCGCTTTCCGTTTTGAGTTTCAACTGACACCGGGCGCCAACAACGGCGTCGGCATACGTACCCCGCTCGAAGGCGACGCAGCATACGCAGGCATGGAAATCCAGATACTCGACTGCGAAAACGAGATATATAAAGACATCAAGCCTTATCAGCATCATGGCTCGGTTTACGGGGTCATAGCAGCCGAACATGGTGCAATGAAGCCGGTAGGCGAATGGAACGAAGAGGAAATATATGCCGACGGCGACCATATCCGCGTAACACTTAACGGTAAAGTTATCCTCGACGGTAATATCCGCGAAGCTACTAAAAACGGTACCGTTGACCGCCAAAACCACCCCGGACTGTTCAACAAATCCGGACATATCGGCTTTCTCGGACACGGCTCTCCGTTGAAGTTCAGAAATATCAGAGTGAAGAAATTGAAATGAGGCAGTCCCGTAAGAGACGACAATTGAACAGCCGATAACGGATTCTTCATCGGTAGGAACCATTCGGTAAACCTAAACAAAGCCGTCAGAGTAGTTACTCCCGACGGGTTGTAATGAGGTACCACAAACCCTTGCAGTGGTTTTAAACCCTGCAAGCGGTTTGGAGCTTACGTCCCGCTGTTCGGACAAGGTTCCGCTGTTCGGACAAGGTTCTACCTTGTCTGCTCTATCCGCGCAGGCTGTGCCTGCATAGTCCGAACCCCAGACACTAACCACTAATCACTAACCACTAATGAGGTTATTTGTCTTTTTGTATCGTCTATCACCATTGCCAGCGCTATTGCGTCGGGATATGGAGTGAGGTAGTTTTTTGATTTTATCTGCTTATCGGCTTCTGCGAGTTTGGCTGGTACGTCTTCCGGTTTGTATGCCACTTTCAGTTCGATAACAAAAGTGTTTCCTTGATACGATATTACCAAATCTGCTCGACCGAGATTAGTGTGCATTTCAGCGACCGTAGCCACGCCGCAGCCGCGCATGAAAGCAAGAATTGTGGAGCGGTAGAGCCATTCTTGTACCTGAAACGGATAATCGTTCATTATTATATTCATTTGCCCTGCTTTTGTGAAATCATCGTAGGGGATGCTTGCTAAAAGCG
>JAITHS010000076.1 GCA_031279875.1 Tannerella sp. | reverse complement strand
GACGCCCTGAAATAGCCCACCAAAGCATCGAAGAAATGAATATTCCGGTATTTGAAAATACCTTCAATCTTACTTAACAGCGTGTTGCTGTCTGCGTTTGTGAAAAATTTTGACGACATTATTTTATTTGTATTTTATATGTTATTTATTATGCAAAGTTAGTGAAAAATTTAAAGATTTAACGCAAACTTGTGATATAATCTCAAAATTTTATGTACCTTTGCGTCTGTTTTATTAAGATATACGCAAAAAAGGGTTATGAAAGTTCGGGTTAAACATATTACGTTTGTTTGTCTGTTGCCGGTAGCGCTGGCGCTGGCGGCGGTTGTATTGTTATATGTTCCTGCCGTTCAGAATTTTATAGCACGCAAAGTTGCCGATTACGCTTCCGAAGAAACAGGAATGAAAGTTGAAGTAGGTAATGTAAGGCTTCGGTTTCCGCTCAAACTGTCGGTTAGCAACGCCTTAATTATGCAGCCGCAATCGTATGATACTCTGGCGTTTATACGACAGATGACGGCCGATGTCAGGCTACGTCCGCTGTTTCATGGCATCTTGTCGGTTAAATCACTCGCTATCAAGGATATGTATGTTGATACGGGAGAGTTGATTGACGGATTCGGCATAAAAGGATTTGTTGGAGACGCTTTTGCTATAGCCGACAGTATCGGTTTGAATAGCGACAACACGCTGATTAACAGCCTGAAACTTAATGATGCCGATTTTGATATTTATCTCTGCGACACAACGGCGGTTGCTGATACGACAAAAAGCGATTTCAACCGTCGGTTTGCTTTAAACAGTATTGAGATTGGAAATGTAGGGCTTACGTTAAGGATGCCATGCGATTCGTTCCGTTTAGATTTGAAAGAAGGCAAAGTTGAAGTAGATGAAGGATTTGCGCAAGCATATGACGGAGTTTTTGGAGCGAAGACGGTTTTAATAATGTTAAAAAATGTTAATGCGAATGCTGATTTTGGCGTTACCGACTTGATACTGCAACTTGATTCTTTACGGTTTGGAGGAATAAAAGACGCATCCGTTATTATTCGGGAATTTAAAGCGAAAGACGAGGCTACCGGATTGGAAATCAAATCTTTAACCGGCACTGTTACTGCCGACAGTATTGGTATCGGAATACCGATTATGGCGGTAGCAACAGAACATTCCACATGCGAACTCGTTGCAAATGTGCCGTTTAGCGCTTTTAGCGAGACTAATCCAACCGGACAAGCTTCCGTAAAGATAACCGCAACTGTTGACCCCAAAGACGTTACTACAATTACCGGCGCAACAAAACTGCCGGACAAGCCACTAAAAATATCCGCCGACGCAACAGGAAACCGGAACGATGTGATGATGCGGAAATGTGCCGTGTCAATGCCCGAAACTTTTGAACTGAACATTAACGGCAATATCAAAGAACCTTTAAATCAGCAACTTATAACAGGAGACATTTTCCTTGATGCCACGACCGGCAATATTGATTTTTTGGCGCAAATGATGCCGAAAGATATGCAAAACCGATTTGAGATACCTGACAGCATGAATTTGGCGGGTAAGGCGAGCATCAACAAAGGCTCTTATTCGACGGAGTTGTTGTTGACCGAAAGGCGCGGCAATTTAAGTCTGATAGCCGACTATAATCCTCAAAGCAATGATTATGAAGCCGTTATTAAACTGCAAAACTTTGACGTCATAGATTTCATGCCCCAAGATTCGATATCAAACATAAACGGTTTCATACGGATAAAAGGCAAAGGAACGGATATTTATTCCAATAAGACCTTTGCGGAAATCACGTCCGAAATAGACGATATAACTTACTGTAAATCAGATATTAACAACATTGATTTTCATGCTTCGCTTGATAATAATCACTTGCTGGCAACGCTTACAAGCGCATACGCTCCGGCCAAAGGCACAATCGAAATTGACGCCGATATCAGCAAAGAGTTGATACAAGGTAGAATAACGGCAGAAGTTGATTCTCTGAATTTCAACACATTAGGGTTTATCGACACACCGACAGGCTCGTCTTTCAACATCGCTACAAATTTCAGTACCGACCTCGACAAACTTTACAATCTTGATTTAAGGCTGTCTCAATGGATGTTAAACATTGAACAACAGATATTTACGCCCAGACCGGTATTTCTGACCGTCAACTCGGCAAGCAGCAATTCCGACGTCAATTTTCATGTCGGAGATATGACGTTGAGCATCACAGGCAAATCTGATATGTTTACTATTGCCGACAAGTTTATGTTGCTGACCGATAGCGTTTTAACTCAATTCAAAGTCGATTCTACAATTCATTTCTCTGCTCTGCGCAATTATTTTCCCGATATTTCACTGAAATTCAATGCGTTACATAACAATCCGTTATACAACTATCTGCTGGAATCAGGTATTTTCTTTGACCGGCTTGATTTCGAAGCAGCGATATCACCGGAAAACGGCCTGACAGTCAACGGTTTAGTAACATCGCTCGTTAGCGATACGCTTAAAATCGATACCATAAAGCTTCAAACAAGTCAAGATGCCGAAGGACTGCTGTATAATATTAATGTAATAAAAAAACGTTTCCGAAATCAGGATGCGTTTTTGGCGTCTGTAAACGGCTATCTGCATGATAATGAGGCAGATATATTCATCAACCATATAAACAGTCGCGGAGAACATGGGATGAAATTAGGCACAAAAATCCGTAAAGCCCCGCAAGGCGTTGATTTTCAACTCTATCCCGAAAATCCGGTTATAGCCTTTTTGCCTTTCAAAGTAGATGAAAATAATTATATTAAATATATCAATATCAAGCACATAGAGGCGGATTTGCGACTTGACGGACAGTCTAATTCTTCGATATGGCTGCATTCCGACGAAAACAACACCGAGTTGATGGCAGAAATAAGCCGGATAGACCTCGCGAAGGTGTCGGAAGGGTTCACATCACTACCGTCAATGAAAGGAATGCTCAACGCCTCGCTGCGCTATCAGCCAAGCGAACAGTCGTTTATGATTCTCGGCGACTGCAACATCGACAATCTCTATTATCAGGACGGACAACTCGGCGAAATTCTGCTTAACGCCTCCTACATGCCGCTCAAAAGCGATGAGCATCAGGTAGATATGCACGTGTTTCACAACAATCGCGAAATATCCTCATTATCAATATTATATACATCAGGTCTTAATGCCGACCACCTTAACGGATACATTGATTTAAACGATATTCCGCTGAAATTGCTCAATCCTTTTTTGCCGATAGGCATAGCAAAACTTGACGGCTTGATGAGCGGCAAGATGACCGTTGCAGGCTCGTCGCAAAAGCCTGATATTGACGGTTTTATTCAAATCAAAGACGGCACTCTCCTTGCAATTCCTACCGCCACATATTTTAGGCTGGAAGACAAACAAATAAAAGTGAACGATAACACGGTTATTTTTGACAAATTCAAAATAAACGCCGCTAAAATCAACCCGTTCATTATAGACGGAAAAATAAGCGATATCATTGATAATCCGATATTTAACCTTCAAATGACGGCTAATAACTTTCAGCCTTTGGAAGCGAACCGCAAACCCGAAAGTCTCGCTTTCGGGAAACTGTTTATGAATATGAATGCCACATTAAAAGGTGATTTTGACGCAATGAAAATCAATGGTAACATCCATGTTTTGGGAAGCACCAATATGACATACGTTATGCCGTCGTCGCAACTTGAAGTGCAGGATAATCTCAACGGTCTTGTTACTTTCACTTATTTTGCCGATACGCTGCCCCGCCGACAACGTACTGCGCTGGGTTTCAATCAGTTAGCTCGTAACGTGGCAGTGTCGGGCGGAGGAAATATTACGATGAACATCAAGATAGACCCTGTTGTGAGGCTGCGTATCGATTTTGATAAGGAATCGTCGAATCATACGGAAATGCGCGGTGGCGGAAACCTGATATTACGCTATGATAATCAGGGAAATATGACGCTCAACGGTCGATATTCCGTATCGGAAGGTACAGTCAGATATGCTATACCGATTATTCCGCTGACAGATTTTACGATACGCAACGGCAGTTATCTCGACTGGACAGGCAATCCGATGAACCCATACATCAATCTGTCGGCTTATACACACGTGCGCTCGTCGGTTGACTTCGACGGACAGTCGCGTATGGTTGACTTCAATTCCGGCATTCAAGTCAAAGATAATCTTGACGATATGACGGTAGTTTTCCTGCTCGAAGCGCCCAACGACGCTGTTGTGCAAAATCAGTTGGTGGCGATGGGCAGCGAAGAAAGAAGCAAACAGGCTATCAGTCTGCTCGTTGCTGGTATTTATCTTGCCGGTAGCGGTACGGGTTCGGAAAACGTTAATGTCGGCGCGGCAATTAATACTCTGTTACAGAGAGAAATAAAGAACATACTCGGTAACGTTATTGGTGATGTGCCGTTCTCGTTCGACGTCAATACTTACGACGGAACGCTGGGTATGGGGCGGCGCGTCGATTATCTCGGCCGATTTCATACTACTTTTTTAAACGATCGCCTTAAAACCGAACTCGGCGTCAGATATTCTACCAAAGATCCGGTTTTCGGAGACAGATTTTTTTGGGATAATATTTCGCTCGAATACCGCCTCGACAACGACGGCGCCCGCTCAATGTCGATATTCCGCACCAAAGAATACGAAAGCCTCTTTGAAGGCGAAATATCCAAAACCGGCGTCGGTTTCAAATTCCACCGCAACTTGAAACGATTAAGGCCGTTTAAAATTAGTCCGTTACAATAAAATTTACGATTATGGAATGGGAAGTCAAATCGGTTAAGCCTCTGGATGATTATATGTTGCTGCTTACTTTCAAGACGGGTGAAGAACGTTATTTCGACGTTAAACCGCTCTTGAACACAGGTGTTTTTCGCACGTTAAAAGATCCGGAGATGTTTCATACCGTCAGAGTAAGTTTCGATGGTATAGCATGGGCTAATCAGGTTGACATAGCACCGGAAACCCTTTATTATCAAGGTGATTGTGCTTTTTGATTTCCGACCGCATCCTGAGGATTCTTAACTTTTAATTTTTAATTTTTAATTTCCCACTCTACTCCCACAAATCCGGTATGCCGCCGTGTCCGCAGGCGCGTTTGGGTTGCCGGTTAAACGGCTCGACAGCACCGGAATGCACGTCATAGAGCCGTGTAGCGGTAGTTTTCATCGCTTCAATCTGATATTTATACGGGCGGTCGGTAACGTCAACCAATCCGCAGTTGTAGTTTTCGCCGTCGAAACGACCGGTCAAATCCTGGTCGCACCACTGGAAATAGGCCGTTCCGATAAGTCCGGGATGAGAGTACGCCTGCTCGGTGTAGTAGCGATATGCTACGCCGCGTTCTTCCTGACTGTCAACCTGCCAGAGCGATTGTGCCATACCGCGATCAACAGTTCCGAAATGATATTCTCCGATAATCATCGGCAAACCTGTACGCTCAATTGTTTGGTTCATCATCTCGACGCTCGGTTTGAGTTCGTAGCAGTTGAAACTGAAAACGTCGAAATGACGCTTACAAATCTCATGAATAGCCGCGTTGAGATTTCCGCTACCAAAACGAATACCCATATTCAGATGATTTGGGTCGTATTTTTTGAGAAAACCGTTGACGGAAGCAATAAACTTATCGAAAGTACTGAAAATAAACTGTTTACGTTTATCCGGCGAATCACCGTTTGCAGCGAGATATTTTTGCAGTTCGGCTTTGATAGGCTTGTCTTTGCCGTCGAGAATCATACCGCAGAGGCGTTCTTCCTGTCCGAGCCATGCAGGTTCGTTGCCGAGAAAATATCCGAGAAGCCATGGATTTTCTTTTTGAGGAGTAACAAAATCCTTTACCGACTGTTCTGCTTTGGCGGCAAAATCGGGGTCATAAACGTCGGTTAAACCCATAAGTTCGTGATTAATACCAATATTTCGGAGTTGCAGAATAAATGCCTTACGGTTGAGTTCCATCACTTCGCCGCTCGACCAGTTGGCGATAGTGTTCAGTCCCCAACGTGTCATTCTGTTGATAATGTTATCGTTAGCTTTGGTGCTGTACTCGCTTCCGTAGCGGCGGTAAAGGTTCCACGTGCCGAAAGAAGGCTGACGGCGGCGTCCCTGTCCGTAGCGGGTGTAGAGCAGCGAATCGGGCGGCAGTTCTTTAAACATTCCGTCCCGTTTTTCGAGGTCGCGCACCATACCTCCTCCTCCCGGATGAACGCAGTCAACTCCCACAGACAGAAACAGATAACCTTCGGGGTCAACAAACCACCATTTGCCGTCGATTTTCTCAGTACGGAAGAAGCCTGTCGCTTTGACCTGTTTCTGCTTGTATCCGCCATACTTCGAGTAGTTGAAAGCCTCGCCGGTAACGGGTTCAGCGTCTTCCTTTTGCCAATCCGACTGTAGTTCGTCGATAGAATGCACTTTTCCGTCCCATTCGCCCAGATTCCACTGTCCGAACTCATCGACGGCAGGCTTATCACCGAGATAAGCATCTCCCGGATCGTCTTTCGACAGCGTTATCGATTTTATCTCAACAACAGGATTACCAATCGGCATTCTCATTCTTACGCCTATCGAATCTACGCCGTGTAATGCTCCGCGTTTGCCTCCCAGATTGACCCATCCCGTAAAACGGGGCTGGTTGTAGGTAGCGGCAAGGTCAACAGCCGAACCGGGCAGTTGGCGGTAAAATTTGAGCGGTATAGTCAAACGTGTCCACGCTCCGGGAGTGTAGCACATGATTCTCAATTCGTTATAACCGTTGTCGGTCGTGAAACCGATGTGGAAACGTTGAGACGTAGTAGAGCGCATTTCAAGAGTTACGAAATTGTAATCGTCCCAATTGTCGGGCAGTCCGGGCGTTATGTCAGATAGCGCAAACTTTTTTCCGGATACTTCTTTGGCGCTGTCGAAAGCAATTTTCACGCCCGCAGGCTTCGTTGTGCATGAATATAACATGCAGATAATCAATGATAGCAGTAAATTTTTCTTGTTCATGATAAAAATGTTGTTCGTTTTAGAACTGCAAAAATAGCAAAAAAAATTACAAATCACAAAAAAAAAGGCTCAAAGGTACCCCGTCATTATAAGTGACGCTCAAACTTTTTTCATAACAAAAAGTCTTCAATGTTTTCGGGATTTATTATGTTTATATTATCGACATTGTAACTATTTTTGAATGAGTTATTTAGTCTTGATTTTTTCTTTTGGTTTATTTTAAATTCATAAGCCTTGATTTTGCCGTTCTGTTCTTCTAAATAGTCGATTTCGCATTGGTCTTTGGTACGCCAAAACCACGAATTTGTGTATATTTCACTGTAATTCAATTTCTTCATCCTTTCCGAAATTATAAAATTTTCCCATAGTGCGCCTCTGTCTTCCCTGCTTTCAAAAGTGTTAAAGTTGGAAATCAGAGCGTTGCGTATTCCGTTGTCATAGAAATAGATTTTTTTACTGAATTTCAATTCGTTACGCAAATTACGGCTGAAAGAACCAAGCCGAAATATCACAAAAGTTTTTTCCAGCAAAAGAATGTATTTCTCAACGGTTTTGGGGTCTAATCTGCATATTTGTCCTAATTCGCTGAACGACACTTGACTGCCTGTCTGAAATGCGAGCGCTTGCAACAAAACAAGCAATTTATCAGGCTTTTGAATGCCTTCCCACTTCAAAATGTCTTTATAAAGGTAACTGTCGGCAAGTTGCTTTAATATTTTTTGTTCATTTCCCTGATTAACAACTACATCCGGATAGTAGCCATAGATAAGACGGTGGGGCAAAAGTCGTTTTTCCTGCAAAAGTCCCTGATGCGCGACCATTTCGGCAAACGAAAGCGGAAAAAGTTGATATTCCCATTTGCGTCCTGTAAGCGGTTCGTTGAGCCGATTACGCAGTTCAAAAGCCGAACTGCCCGTCGCAATTAGTTGTACGTCTTTTAGATTATCAATAATAAGTTTGAGGCGAAGTCCCACGTTTTCAATCTGTTGTGCTTCGTCAATTATCAAAGTTTTGTGATTTCCTATGTAAGCGCGCAACCGTGTCGAAGTGGCATTACGAAAAAGTTCCTGCACGTCTGTTTCATCTCCGTTAAACCATAATGCATCTTCATTATCAAACAGTTGATGCAGCAACGTGGTTTTGCCTGTTTGTCTTGCTCCAAGCAGAATTATCGCTTTACCTTGATGTATATCTGCTTTTATCTTTTCTTCCGTAATTCTTTTTATCATAATCATTTTTTTCGGCAAAGGTACAACTTTTTCGGAATATATTCCGTAAATATCGCCACTTTTTCGGATTTTATTCCTGAAAAGTTGGTGCAGTGAGCGAGGCATAATTGACGAAAAGTAATGACGCTACCACGTCATTGCGAACAGGAATGATAGCACCAAACGATAGGTAATGACGGTACCCCAAAAAAAATACTTATCTTTGCAGTGATTTTTCCGGTGAAGTTTTAACGCGTCTCGGCTTTGTCTGAAAAATCAAAGAAAAATAAATTTTTAGAGACGCCCAAATGCTGCATATCAGATAGCTCATACGGAAGCTCAACAAGCTTATGCAAACACTCAAAATACGCGGTATCGACTTGGTATAGGTTATTTATTTTAAAGAATGAACAAAATTTTATTGATAATGTTTTCGGTAGCTATCGGTTTTATAGCCGACGCTAAGGAACTATACAAAAAAAATAATTTCGCAACAGGCA
>JAITHS010000070.1 GCA_031279875.1 Tannerella sp. | reverse complement strand
CCGTCAAACTGTTCGATTTCAAATAATCGGCTATCATTTTCGATCCGCCGGATTTCATCCAAAAGTCGCTAAAATCTTTCCGGTCGAAAAAACAAAGCGTAGAAAAAGGGTTGTAGAGCCGGTGAACGCCGTCGAAACAGAAACCGTCGTATTTGGCGCGTATCCTTTCGAGAAGTTCTTTTGGAGAGATATTAAATTGGTCGGCTGTGGATGCGATATATTCGGGAAAATAACGTTCGATTTCCGCTGCCGTCATTCCACACATCTCACCGTATTTTTTATTCATCGAAATATCCATTATATTATTAAGTGTAGAAAATACACCAAATTTGGCAAACTTTGCAATGCCGGTAAGAAACACAAAGCGAATATATTCGTCGTTTGCCTTAATGCGAGAGTAAAAATTCCGCAGTATTTTACGAATCTCTTCCGCCATTTGATTATCGGTGTAGAAATCGGTATAAGGCTTGTCGTACTCATCAATAAGGATTACAACTTTGCCGTCTTGTTCGTGAAGATTGTAAACTAATTGGTCAAGCATTTCTCCGCACGGAATGTTTTTATCAACCTCGACTTTGTGTTTTTTTGCTTGTGCCAGCATCAGTCTCGCAATCGAATCCTTAACGCCCTGTAATCCTTCGTTGGTCGTTATTCTACTCATATCTATCCGTATAACCGGTGAAGTATGATAATCGGGGCGGTTCATAAATTCTTCGGCAAAAAGTCCTTTGAAGAGTTCTTTTTTGCCGGAAAACATGGCGTCGAGCGTCGATACCGTCAGCGATTTACCGAAACGGCGCGGACGGGCGTAAAAATATAATTTGCCGTTGTCGATCATATTAACCAAATACTGAGTTTTATCGACATAAATATAATTTTCTTCGCGTATTTCATCGAAAGTCTGTATGCCTATCGGCAATTTTCTCGGTTTCGTTTCCATTTGCATAAAAATTTGCATAAAAATTCGCATAAAAATTTTTTCTTAACACCTGCAAATGTACGAATTTTTTTCAACAAACAGCACAAGTTTTCAACATGTATTGTGGTAGTCTAAAAAAAAATTACTACTTTTGCAGCCTCAAAATTCGACATTTTGAAGACAAAACTTATCAATTTCAAATCAACACTCATTAATAAAAGCATTTTATGGGAAAAATTATCGCTTTAGCAAATCAAAAAGGCGGGGTAGGCAAAACAACTACCACAATAAATTTGGCAGCATCGCTTGCTGCGCTCGAAAAGAAAGTTCTGGTGGTTGACGCCGACCCTCAGGCTAACTCTTCATCGGGCTTCGGCATCGACGTAAAAAACATTAAATCATCTATTTATGAAAGTCTTATAGGCGACGTTGCGCCGTCGGAGGCTATTCTTAATTCGGAGATGGACAATCTCGACATATTCCCCTCATGTATTGATCTGGTAGGCGCAGAAGTAGAAATGCTCAACATCGAACGCCGCGAATACCTGCTTCGCAACATGCTTTACCCCCTCAAACAGAAATACGATTACATACTGATAGACTGTTCGCCGTCGTTAGGGCTTATCACCGTTAATGCGCTCACAGCCGCCGACAGTGTGATGATACCCTTTCAGTGCGAGTATTTTGCTCTTGAAGGCATCAGTAAATTACTGAATACTATTAAAATAATAAAATCCAAACTAAATCCGTCGCTCGAAATAGAAGGCTTTTTAATAACAATGTATGACGCGCGCCTGCGTGTAGCAAACCAATATTACGAAGAAATAAAACGACTCTTTCAGGATTTGGTCTTTACGACTGTTATTCAGCGAAATGTGAAACTGATTGAAGCAGCGGGCAGCGGCAAACCGGCATTGCTCTACGAAGCCGATTCCAAAGGCTCAATCAATCACATGCAATTAGCAAAAGAACTCATTGACAAAGACTTAAAACGCAAATAGAATATGGCAAAAAAAAACAGACCAGCCCTGCGCGGACTTGAAGCAGTGTTGCCTTCCGACAGCTCCAACAAAAGCGGCTCGGCATTGCTCAACGACCTGATAACGCCCGACGGCCTTAACACCGGAGGCTCATCGTCGCTCAACACTATCAACCTCGACCTGATAGACCCTAACCCCGACCAGCCACGAACCGTTTTCGACGAAGATACGCTTGCCGAACTTGCCGCTTCAATACGCACTTACGGCATTATTCAACCTATAACAGTAAAAGAATCCGACGAAAACCGTTTCTTCATCATCGCAGGAGAGCGTCGTTTTCGTGCTGCAAAATTAGCCGGTCTCGAAAGCATACCGGCATACGTCAGAACGGCAAATGATGAGAACGTTCGTGAAATGGCGCTGATAGAAAACATCCAGCGCGAAGACCTTAGCCCTATCGAAACGGCTCTCGCTTACAAAAAACTGCTCGACGAATCGGGCGATACCCAAGAAGCGTTTAGCATACGTATCGGCAAAAAACGCGCTACGATAGCCAACTATCTGCGTCTGCTCAATCTGCCGGCCGAAATACAAGTATGCCTTAAAAACAAAAACCTCGACATGGGACATGCCCGCGCTCTGCTGGCAGTGGAAGACCCCGAAATACAACTCGCCATCAACGACCGCATACTCAAAGAAGGACTGTCGGTAAGAGCAGTAGAAGAGTTGGTGCGATATGTCAACGAAACAGGTAATCTGTCGGCAGATATGCCCGACAAAAAGAAAACAGGCACGACAACAAAAACACGTGTCCCCGAAGAATTTGAGATTCTCAAACAACATCTCTCGAAATTCTTCGATACCAAAGTGCAGTTCAGTTACAACTCTAACGGCAAAGGAAAAATCACCATACCGTTTGATTCGGAACAAAAACTGGAATACATAATGACATTGTTAGACCGTATGAAATAAAATATGTGTAGAAAGTGCGGATATATTCTTTGTCTCGTTGCGACGCTATTGTTTGTCGGCGTCGAGAGGCAACTATGTGCACAAACCCACCCACAAGACTCCGGAATGGTACCCAAACCGCGCCCGAAGCTTGACCTGCAACCCCAAACAACGAAATTTAAACCCAACCCCCAACGCGCATGGATGATGGCGGCAGTATTTCCCGGAGTAGGGCAAGTTTATAACCGCCAATACTGGAAACTGCCGATAGTTTACGGCGGATTTTTCGGCTTTCTCTATGCTATCACGTGGAACAACAAAAACTACTCCGACTACAGCAACGCCTACTTCGACCTCGTTATCGACAATCAAAACGACCCCACCGGCGAACATCCCGACCGGTGGAGCCAACGATGGCAAGACTTCGTACCGGCAAACGTTGATCCGGCAACCTATTTCCGCAACTCATCGTTTCAGTCAAACCTCAAATCAGGCAAAGATTTCTACCGCCGCAACCGCGACCTGAGCATCATCCTCAGCGTCGTGTTCTATCTTATCTGCGTTGCCGACGCATACGTTGACGCACAGATGTTCGACTTCGACGTCTCGCCCGACATCTCGCTGAACATCAACCCCGCAATCAAATACCTGCCACACGGCGGCACACGCTGCTACGGCTTGAATTTAACCGTCAATTTTTAAATGCTGAAATAATATGAAAAAGTTACATTTGATACTGATTATTTCCATTATTTTTACCTCTGCAAACGCACAGCGCAGTCAGGACGACGATTATAATCCTAACGACACCTTGCCCGAACTACAGCAAATCGACTCTATCGTAGGATATCTGCCGGAAGCGCTCGACGAAAACCTGCATCAATTGCTCGAAGGATGGCATCTGCAACATTTTACCAAACCGGAAGAGTTCTGCTCCGACGAAGACATCAACCCCATCTTTGACGAAGAAACATATCGCGACCGTATAGCACGCATGCCGTTCGTAATACCGATGACTTACAACAAGACCGTACGCACATGTATCGACCGTTATACCGTCAAAATGCGCCGCTGGATGCGCAGTATAATGGGTATGGCTGATTTTTATTTTCCGATGATAGAGCAACACCTTGATGCTCACGGCTTGCCGCTCGAACTCAAATACCTCGCCGTAGTTGAAAGCGCCCTCAACCCGACCGTACAGTCCCATGCCGGCGCCGCAGGGCTGTGGCAATTTATTCTCCCTACCGGCAAAGTTTACGGAATGGAAATCAACAGCCTCATCGACGAACGCTACGACCCCGAAAAGGCAACATTAGCCGCCTGTAAATATTTCGTCCAGATGTATAACACCTTCGACGACTGGCTGCTCGCATTAGCCGCCTACAACTGCGGTCCGGGCAACGTAGAAAAAGCTATCCGACGCGCCAAAGGCAATATGGATTTCTGGAATATTTTCCAATATCTGCCGCGCGAAACACGCTCTTACGTACCTATGTTTATGGCCGCCGCTTATGTTATGACATATCACTGCGAACATAACCTTTGCCCTGTCAGAGCCGATTTCTCCGTAGCAACAGATACGGTTCTGGTAGAACGTCCGCTTCATTTCGACCAGATAGCCGCCGTTTTACAGATGGAAAAGGAAGCTATCAGGTTCTATAACCCGCAGTATAAAAGAGAAGTAATACCGGGAAATGTTCGTCCGTCGGTACTGCGACTGCCGATCGACAGGACAAGGTCGTTTGTGGCCATGTCCGACAGCATGTATGCCTACCGGCGCGATTCCCTGCTCGCGTACTGTACTCCCGTTGACTTCAAAAACCCCGAAAACCGCAAAGAAAGGATCACTCACAAAGTAAAAGCAGGAGAAACAATGCACAGTATATCAAATCTTTATGGCGTTAGTATTACAGATTTAAGACGCTGGAACGGAAATATACGCGCACGTAAACCGGCAACAGGAAGCAATCTCAAAGTATTTATCGATAACGGCGGAATACGGTTCGCCACCACCACCACCTCAACACCGAAGGCAACATCAAATGCAACACCGAAGGCAACATCGACGCCAACATCGAAAGCAACCCAAACGCAAAACCAACCAACCAAACAAACCTCGAAATCCGCCTCGAAATCTTACACCGTGCAATCCGGCGATTCCCTCTACGGCATAGCCCAAAAATACCCCGGCATGACGGTAAAAAAACTTCAGGACGCCAACGGATTGACATCTACTAATCTGCATGTAGGGCAGAAACTTATCATTCCCGCAGTCTGAATATAACATCAGACCGGTCAATATTAACTTAAAATATTATAGCTATGACGAAAGAAGAAGCAGAAAAAGCAAGAAGGAAAAAAATCAATGATGATTATATGGTACAGGAACTTTTTGAGACATTGATGACATCGTATGTCAACTCCAAGCACCGGCATAAAGTTGAAATCATCACTAAGGCATTCAATTACGCCAACCTCGCGCACTCTTCGGGGAAACCGCGCAAAGACGGATCGCCATATATAACACATCCGCTTCAAGTCGCGATTATCATATCGAATGAGATGAAACTCGGCTCCACATCTATCTGCGCCGCACTGCTGCACGACGTAGTTGAAGATACTGAATATCCTGTTACCGCACAAGATTTCGGTAATCAAGTTGCCTTAATCGTTAAAGGAGTAACAAAAATTCCCGCACTCGACTTTGCCAACGTTGACGACAAACAAGTTGACAATATGCGCTTATTATTACTCACAATGTGTGAAGACGTCCGTGTAGCAATTATTAAGATAGCCGACAGGCTTCATAACATGCGCACTCTGGATTGGATGGCACCCGACAAGCAACAGAAAATCACCGCCGAGACAATGAATATTTACGCGCCGATTGCACACAGGCTCGGTTTTTTCGCCGTCAAATCGGAACTTGAAGACCTTAGCTTCAAATACGAACATCCCGAAGAATACCAGCTCATTAGAGAAAAAGTCGCCGTTACCCAAGATAAAAGGCTACAGACAGAGACTAAATTTGCAGTATCGTTACAGGAGGCACTCAAAGCAAAACCAATGACATATAAAATAAATGCACGTGTCAAATCGGTTTATTCTATATGGAAAAAAATGCGCAGATACAACGTCCCCTTTGATGAAATCTACGATGTTTTCGCACTCAGAATAGTGTTTGACCCCGTTGACTATTCCGCCGAGAAAGGTATGTGCTGGGAAATTTACACCAATATTACCTCCATTTATAAATCAAAGCGAAACCGGCTGCGCGACTATATCACCCGACCTAAACCTAATGGCTATCAAGCCCTCCACCTTACCGTTATGGGACCGGATGGGAAATGGATCGAAGTACAGATTCGCAGCACAAGGATGCATGAAATCGACGAAAACGGACTTGCGGCTCACTGGAAATATCAGGAAGACAAACTAAAACCAAACAAAACAACAGAAGATTACAACTACGAAAACACAACACACGCAGGAGCAGATATCGACCAGTGGTTGAAATCAGTCAAAGAAATTCTCAAAAACCCCGGAGAAGGGCAAGTGGACAAACTCAAAGACCTTATTTTAAGTTTCTATTCCATAGAAGTTTTCACGCCAAAGGGAGAAATAAGAACTATTCCGCGAGATTCTACCGTTCTCGATTTTGCTTATGCACTACATACAAATCTCGGTAACACATGCGTAGGAGCAAAGGTCAACAGAAAACTTTTACCTCCTAACTATGTCCTCGAAATGGGAGATCAGGTAGAAATAGTTTCCGTCAAAACACAAACGCCACAACCCGAATGGCTCAATTTCGTAGTAACTCCCAAAGCCCGCACGCTCATAGAACGTGGTTTAAGACGCGCCAAAGAAGAACATGCAAAAGCAGGCGAGATTATGTTGCTCAATGCTTTTGAGAAAAAAAACATCGAAGCATCACAGTCTCACATCGACCGTGTTAAGGCTCATTACGGATTTATACACCGTGAAGATTTTTTTGCCGCCATTTCAAAAGGCGTTATCGTTTTGCCCGAAGACATAAGCTCGCTACTCAAAAATAAAAAAAGTAACAACTGGACAAGAAAATTAATGAGAGTACTCGGAGGTGGCGACAAACAATCGTCCGACAGCGAACAGCCCGCAAACGAAACCCCAACCGACGAACCCGAACCGGATAAATTCGACCGCAAAAAAACTTACGAACTGCGTGAAGATGCCCTCTGCAATCGTAACTACATAGCCGCTAAATGCTGTAACCCCATACCCGGAGATAATGTGTTCGGCTTTGTTAAAGACAATAAATTAATTGTACATAAAACCGACTGCCCCGAAGGACAACTGCTCAAAAGCAGCTTGGGAGAACATATCCGAAAGACCGTCTGGAGCAGCCATGTCAATAATTCCTTTGAAGCTACGATAGCCGTTAACGGTATCGACCGAGTAGGAATACTGATGGATATATCAAAAACTATCTCGGAGTTTAATATCAACATCATAAGCCTCCACGTTGAAGTAAAAGGAAGTATATTCGAATGCTCTGCCAATATGCTCGTTCATGACGTCTGCGATGTCAAAAAAATTATCAAATCGTTCCTCAAATTAGAAAATATCCACAAAGCTTACAGAGTAGAATAAACAATGATTAGACTTTTAATTATCCTGATATGCGCATCATCAGTAGCGGTTGCACAACGTAACGTAACTATCATCGGAACAGGCGACATAATGCTCGGCTCTAACTATCCCGCAGAAGCCGGACTGCCGCCGCACAACGGCGACAGCCTCTTCCGAAATGTCAACAATATACTGCAAAACGCCGACATCACTTTCGGCAACCTCGAAGGATGCTTCCTCAACAGCGGCGGAATACCTAAACCGTGCAAAAGTCATTGCTACTTCTTCCGAATGCCCGACAAATACGTCAACCATCTCCTTAACGCAGGGTTTGACATTATCAATATCGCCAACAATCATAATGCCGACTTCGGACGGGAAGGAAAGGATAACACCGTAAAAGTGCTTCAAAAAGCACAACTCCACTTTGCAGGGTTAGAAAACGTCTGCGAAACGGATACTTTTACTCTCGACAGCATCAAATATGGCTTCTGCGGCTTCGCTCCCAACTCCGGAACGGTACAAATTACCGACATCAAAAAAGCACAACGCCTTGTCGCCATGTTAGACTCGGTTTGCGACATCGTTATCGTGTCATTTCACGGCGGCGCCGAAGGCAGCGCCCATAACCGAGTAACAAGAAAAACAGAATTTTTTCTCGGACAAAACAGGGGCAACGTTTACGACTTTGCCCACGCCGTGATTGATGCCGGAGCAGACATCGTTTTCGGACACGGACCGCACGTTGTACGAGCCGTCGAAATGTATAACGACCGCTTTATAGCCTACAGCATGGGTAACTTCTGCACCGCCGGCAGGTTCAACATCGCCGGTATAAGCGGATACGCTCCTATTGTGAAAGTCGAAACCGACATCAACGGACGCTTCCTCAAAGGACACATCTACTCATGCCTGCAAATCGACAAACAAGGACCCGTCATCGACCTTCAACACCTCGCCGCACGCGAAATACGACGCCTCACAACGCTTGACTTCCCCGAAACCGAATTATCAATCTCCGACGAAGGCGCAATAGCACGAAAATAGCAGTTCATCCCAAACCCTTGCAGCGGTTTCAATCCAATTTCAGCACTGCCAGAAACGCTTTTTGCGGCACTTCTACCGTGCCTATCTGCTTCATACGCTTTTTGCCCTCTTTCTGTTTTTCAAGCAGTTTGCGTTTGCGGGTGATGTCGCCGCCGTAGCATTTGGCGGTTACGTCTTTGCGCACGGCTTTGATAGTTTCGCGGGCGATGATTTTGGCGCCGATAGCAGCCTGTACTGCGACGTCGAACTGCTGGCGTGGGATTAACTCTTTGAGTTTCTCGCACATACGCCGCCCGAAACCTACACTGTTGTCGAAATGCGTCAGCGTCGAAAGAGCGTCAACCGATTCACCGTTGAGGAGGATGTCTAACTTGACCAACTTACCCTGACGGTAGTCGTGGATGTGGTAATCGAATGACGCATAGCCTTTTGAGATACTTTTGAGTTTGTCATAAAAATCAATGACAATCTCGCCGAGCGGCATGTCGTAGATGATTTCGATACGGTTGCCGGTGATATATTCCTGACGCACCAAAATCCCGCGTTTGCCGAGGCAGAGCGTCATAATCGGGCCTATATAAGTTGTTTGCGTTATGACGGAAGCGCGGATGTACGGCTCTTCGATACGGTCAATCTGCGTCGGGTCGGGCAGTCCGCTGGGGTTATGCACCTCAATGCAGGCGCCTTTCTTGTCATAAACTTTGTACGACACATTAGGGACGGTCGTAATGACGTCCATATTGAACTCTCTGTCAAGTCGTTCCTGAATTATTTCCATGTGTAGCAGTCCCAAAAAACCGCACCGGAAGCCGAAGCCGAGCGCTACCGAGCTTTCAGGTTGGAAAGTCAGCGAAGCATCGTTAAGTTGCAGTTTTTCCAGCGACGAGCGCAGGTTTTCAAAATCTTCGGGTTCAATAGGATAAACGCCTGCAAAGACCATCGGCTTCACTTCTTCAAAGCCCGCAATAGCCTCTTTAGCAGGGTTTTTGACATGCGTGATAGTGTCGCCTACGCGCACTTCTTTCGACGTTTTTATACCCGAAATAATATAGCCCACATCTCCGGTGCGCACCTCGCTACGCGGACTCATTTCAAGTTTGAGGATACCTACCTCGTCGGCGTCGTATTCCTTTTCTGTGGCGATGAATTTCACCATATCGCCCTTGCGGATAATGCCGTTAACTACCTTAAAATAAGCGATTATACCCCTGAAGGGGTTAAAAACGGAATCAAAAATCAGACATTGCAACGGCGCTTCGGGGTCGCCTTTGGGATGCGGAATGCGTTGTACGATAGCGTCGAGTATTTCCGTCACGCCTTCACCCGTTTTGCCGCTGGCGCGGATTATTTCCTCGCGTTTGCAACCTAACAGGTCAATTATCTGGTCTTCAACTTCTTCCGGCATAGCGCTCGGCAAGTCTATCTTGTTTACGACAGGGATGATTTCGAGGTCGTTTTCGATAGCCATATAAAGGTTGCTAATTGTTTGAGCCTGAATGCCTTGCGCCGCGTCCACAATCAACAGCGCCCCTTCGCAAGCGGCTATCGAACGGGATACTTCGTAGGAAAAGTCAACATGACCGGGGGTATCTATTAAATTCAGGGTGAAAGAAGTATCGTTCGGCGTCGGGCAATACTCCATCTGTATGGCATGGCTCTTGATGGTGATACCGCGTTCGCGTTCGAGTTCCATGTCGTCGAGCACCTGCTCCTGCATATTCTTGCCCTCAACGGTATGCGTAAACTCAAGCAAACGGTCTGCAAGAGTGCTTTTACCGTGGTCTATGTGCGCTATGATACAAAAATTACGTATATTATGCATGATTTCAATTCTGTTTTGAGGGTGCAAAATTAGATAAAAATTGGGAAATTTCCAAGCGCGCAAACAAAAATCAAGCCCGCAGCCTCTATTATTTATGATTTAAATTAGCAGTATATGCTTAGTTTTGTTCGTTTTCAAGGTTTCAACCATTGGTTGAAACCTTGAAAACGGTCGAATTAGCAACAAAATAACCGCACAGGGCATTCGGCGGTACCGTATCCCAAACCCTTGCAGTGGTTTTAAACCCTGCAAGCGGTTTTCGGCAACAACCCTTGTATGCGGCGTAACCAAGTGTCGTCCCATGCGGGACTATTGTTGATATGATGACTACTCTCTCCGTACACTGAAGTGTACGGTTAATAAAGTGGCGTCCC
>JAITHS010000355.1 GCA_031279875.1 Tannerella sp. | reverse complement strand
TGGTGTCGGCGGCATCGGCGTTACGGCGAAGCATGAAAATACGTCCTACGGTATGCGTTGATTGCATGTCGAACACTATCCAGTGAGGCGGCACGACGTTTCCCGACATCCAGAACGTTGTTTCAACGTCGGTCAGCGCATCTTTGACAGGATAAGACGCATCGTGTGAAGAGTAGGACGAAATAATCCAGTCGGTTTTATTCAAACGTTTCAGGCCGGAATATTTTTGCAACTCTTCGTCGCTTATAGCATCATCCCAGATAACTATTTCGGACACATCCATTTCGTTGTCTTCGCCGTTATCGTCGGCAAAAAGTAATACTCCGGCAGGGTCAAGCAAACATCGTTCGAGGTTGGCGCCGGTCGGAACGGAACTTCTTACCTGTTCGCCGTCGATAAATATCTTATAGCCTGTTGTTGAAGAAAACGACAGTACAATTCGGTACCATATTCCGGGGCCTGTTCGTTCGGTAGAATTGCCGATTATGCTTCCGCCAATAAGTCCTGCCGCGCTCATGATGCAAACGCCGTTTGAAGTATTGGTAAGGTCGGTTTGATATAGCGAGTGCAGTTCTTGCTTGGGATATCTTACATATAACATTATGGTATATGCCGATACTTTGCCGGTGGGAGAGGGCGGGATAAGTCCGTGAAGACATTTGTAATAACTGTTTTTGGATATACGCACAGCCTTATCGCCGGCACGAACGCCGTCAACAGAGAGGAAGCCGTTGCCTGTTGGTATGAGGTCTTGACCGACAGCGGCTTTGGTTAAGTTGTTCGGATCATCAAACGTCCATCGTCCTACTACGTTAGGCAGCGGTCGTATTACCATCAACTGTCGCGACTGGATATTGATATTTGCGGTGCCAGATGTAGGAGCTACCGTCCAGAAAACCGTTTTGCTTCCATCCGGCGCCAAATGTCGTATCAAAGCTATGGCAGCAGCCTTGTCGTAGATATATTCGCTCGTATTGCCGACGTTGACAATTATTGACGAGGCTACCGGAAAAGAGGCGACGGCAGATATTTTCAGTGTATAATCGGTTACTTCGGGGACAGGTATCCACGAAAATGTGAGCGGAAAAACGTCATCGTTACTGTCGAACACTATCGCCGGGTCAGGCGTTTTGAGGAAAATGGCGGGCTGTGCGTTTTCGGAAATTTTCAGTATCACTTCCGTTTGCCAGTCAACAGTGTCGATGATATGGCTGTAAGTATCGGTACCGACTAACCGTCGCGGCACTATTTTGAGTACCATTTTTACGGGTACGTTATCACCTTTGCGGACGTTTTCGACGAAATATCGCGGCATATCACCGTCGTCGTTGCCGGAATGTTTTACGCCGTCCTTGTCGGAATATTCATAACTCCACCGATAGCAGGAAAACAGTCGTGACGAGTTTGACACAGGCGACTTCCACTCTAACAGTGCGGCCGAAGTGCTTTCAACCACATCGGGCGACGGCATCTTGATAGCGTTAAGATTTTCGGCGGTATAAGGCGTTACGGTTGTTTTGAGGGCCAGCGAGCGGTTGCCGAAATCATCTTCGGAATAAATAGTCAGCTCGTAGTTTTTCGATTGCGTCAAACCGGTAACATTGACCCACGAGCAAATGCTGTCGATAACTCTGCGGTGGTCAGGTTCCGTAAAATCGGGACATTCGATGACTGTTTTTTTAGCCCGTCCCATACGTATTTGGCCGGCAGGGATGCGTCCTGCTTTCATAAGGTCGATTTCAGCCCTTTCAAAGCCTATTTTGACGCTGATAATGCCGTCAAACTTGTCGGAATAAATTTTCTCGCCCTGAACGTTGTCACCGATGTTGTCGTAGATGTCTCGACAGCCGGTTAAGGCGATTGCTAATACTGATATTGATGTAATAATTTTTTTCATTATGTTTAATTATTAATTTTTTCCATAGAGTGTTATTTCGGAGATATATTTTCCGTTGATAGCTTCGAGGCGGAAGTATCGTGCAGGGCGCGAGAAGCGCGGCAGTTCGGGATAGAGGTACGATTCGTCGCCGCGGTCTCCTAAAAGGCGATATTCGGCTTGGTCCATAACTACCGGCACCGAAATTTCGTGCAGCGAGGCTATTTCCCACTGTTGAGTAGTGCTGTTGAAGATATACATATTGTATCTCAACACATTATCGCCGCGATAGTAAGCGCCGCGTATCGACTGGTTTAATTCGGTGTAGGAATAACGCTGATGCGTAACGATGCGTGAAAGTTCATATTCGGCGCCGAGGTCGATAATAATATTCCATGGGTTTGTTTGGGTTGTATGCCAATAGTTATTGGTAGCGTTTTCGTCGGTTTCTTTCAGTCCGTCGATAGCATTTTCAGACCTGCCGAAGAGATAGTTTCCGTCGCTCTGTACAACTCCGCCGATAACCGTTCCGGGAGCGGGCAACGACCACCCTGCTTTCGAGATGGCTTTATCGACAAGCAAAACACATAAGGTATCAATTCCTTGCGCCGTGTTGCCGAACTTGTCGATAACCGATGTTTTGACCTGCACTTTCTCGCCGTTTACAAGCGGTATGCCTGAAATAGTACGCCGTTCGGTCATGTAAGTATCGAAAGATATTTCTTGATTGACCTGCGTACCGCCCTGCGGAGTGTAAGTCAGAGCAACCGTCAGACTGACATTTTTAAGCCACTTGTCTTCCCACGCTATCACTAACGAGCCGAAAGCGGGATATACTTTTACCGACTTTGCGACGGCAATAACAGGCGGTTCGTCAGCTGTAACGGTAACCGTCAGCGGCGTCGAACGGTTGCCGGCTATATCGACAGCCGTCAGTTCTACCGTATGCTCTCCTGCTGAGCCGAAACCCGTTACTTCAACCGTATCGACAAACACCGACGAAGCCGAACGTATATTCTTACCGTCGGCGCCTTTGAAAGATGTCTCGACGGCAAGGACATCTCTCTCATCAGGCACTTGAAAATATATTACCGCTCCTCCCGGAAGAGGTCTCGATTTGACAAAAGCAGGCGCGGCAGGCGGCGTCGAATCGTCCGGCGTTATTTTGTAACGCTCCGATTCGGCGCAGGATATAATTATTAATGCGATGATTAGATAATTTGATAATTTGATAATTTTATAATTTGATGATTTGATGATTCTGTTCATAATATTTTAATTAAAGATAAATTTACTCTTACCATCCCGGATTTTGAACTAACTTACTGTTTTTTTCAATTTAGGTTTTAGGAATAGGAAATAAGCACTGGGTAATATTCCATGTTCGTCCCTGAATTTCGGTCTTGACAAAGAA
Organism: Tannerella sp.; assembly: GCA_031279875.1. Lineage (GTDB taxonomy): Bacteria > Bacteroidota > Bacteroidia > Bacteroidales > Tannerellaceae > Tannerella. The sequence goes on along the minus strand of JAITHS010000355.1, from coordinate 123 downwards.
TGTTTCCGGATCTGCTCCCATGTGATTCCATCCGTAGGGCGGCTGTGAATAATCTTTTACTGCCGTCTTGCAACGGATATGGTCGTAAAACGGCATCGTCTCGAATGCGAACTCAATGTCTCG
>JAITHS010000332.1 GCA_031279875.1 Tannerella sp. | reverse complement strand
GCCCTCTATAGAAAGTTGTCCGGGACTCTCATAACGAGGGTTAAATGTTCGACTTTTTCGACCTTTTTCCATATTTCTTTGCACTTTTTGCCTGCAAAGATACTGCTTTTCTCTTTATTCTCAAACTATTGAGAATAAATCAGCAGACCCTAATTATTTAACCTATTTTATTTAGGCTCTGAATAACCATTATACCATTTACGTTCTTTTTTGATTTCTCCTGACGGAAGTTTTCTCGCCAATTCTGCCATAATACGATTGCCACGGCTATTAAACCAAATGGTATTAACAGAAAATCCCAATCCCATAATTTGCTGACTGTCTTTTTTTTCTGTAATGGCGGAAAATATTTTTTCTGCCATTTGCTTATTTGATAAAAGAGCTTCCTCAAAACTTCTGGTGGTAAATTTTAAGAGTTCTATCATGGTTGCACCCGCAACGCATATCAACGCCTGGTCGCACATTTCTCCCATTTTTCTTTGTTCAGGATTCACCATAGATCTGAAAATGAAATAATCCCACTCAGTAATTTCACTTTTTCTTGATTTTTCTTTTACAAGAGCATCAAATGCGTCACGGTATAAATCTGCTTTTTCCGTCATAAAATCAAATCCTCTCAAAGAAAATACTTGTTCTTGCGGATACATAGACAACCCACAGACGCTTTCTCCGTCAGAAGTAAAACCCAAGAAAATACCCATTAATTTATCTTTTAATTTAGGTTTCATAAACAATTTTTCACTGACTTCATTGGCAACAGCAATAAAATCGCTCATATTTGTAATCGGTTCGTCTTGCTTAAATACTACAGGTATTGTAAGGCAGGTTTTGCTATTAGGTAAAGAATACAACAAAACATTTTTGTTGGATGTGGTAACCTTTTTTGCGTCCAATAACTTGATAAACTCAAGTACTCCTATATTTTTCTCTTGGGATTTTTTACCAATTCCCGTTTCAACATCATTAGGGGTAACCCAATCTTCATTGAAAGAATTTTCCACTGAATTTGCTGAGGTAGCATCGTTGTTTTTACCGCCACCACTACATGCAATTAAACCAACAGTCATTGCTGCAATTAAAAATATTGATGTTTTTTCCATGTTCTTATAGCCTGAATTTGTGTCAGGCACAACTCTAAATTATAAGCACCTCTAAAAATTATTTTTTCTTTGATTTTTCATACAAAGCCGAGGTGCGTTAAAACTTCGCTGAAAAAATCGCTGTAAAAGTAAATGTTTTTTTGATATTTTTAAACAAAACATTTACTTTTACAGCGATTTTTTTTTGCCAATGTACAAAACCCCTGAAATCGAGGACAAAACACGAGGAATTGAGGTCGAACATGTTTCGGGATTCTTATGGGGAATTGTTCTTGTCCTTTCGTCCTCCAAGAACGGCAAAAACGAGCAGTCCCAGAACTGCCAGCCCCGAAATCCATGAAGCGGCAACGGAAATGCGAGCGCTCTTGATATAAACCTCATCAATGCACTTAAACTCAATCTTATGCGCACCGGCAGGCACCGCCAAGCCACGCAAGATGTAATTGACGCGCACCGGAGTAACTTCCGTACCGTCGATATATGCTTTCCACGTTTTGTAGAATATCTCCGAAAAGACCGCCAGCAACGGTTTCGCACTCGTACTTTCATATATAAAGTTGCCCGGAGTTACCATCTCTTTGAGTGATATGGCAGCAGTACTGTCGGCGCCCTGCAATGCTTCCCAGCCGGATAGTTTCGATTGCCATTCCTTGTCGATAACAGCCGTCTGTGCCGGATTAATATCTTTCAACGCCGTTATCTCTTCATCAGGCGAATTAGCCCATTCGATATTGCTCACAAACCACGCATTTCCCAGAGCATCAGGGTTTTTCTCTATTGTCGGCGTTCCCTCCTTAGTCGGCATTATGACATAGCCGGTGTTAAGCATATTCAGGATGCTGGGAGTATTGACGCCGGAGAGGTAGTAATCGATAATATCCTGATAGCGACGCAGTTTGGCGGGGCTATATCCTCCGATAGAGCGGTGGAAAAATGATGTTTCGGCTTCGTTGAACGTATCTTTGGCACGGTTGAGTACGCGAGAGCCGTTTTTATTGTCTTTCAGAATGAAATTATCTATCTCGGTAGGCACAATTCTGTTGGCGGTTTTGGCCGGAATAAAACTGTCATAGTTAATAAAACGCTTGTCAACAGCCCATAAATCGATGAATATCAGTACTCCAATTATTAATGTCGGTATCATAGCGCCCGTTTTCTTTGATATGAAAAACCACAGTACGCCTGCTGCTCCTGCTATGAGCAGCAACGACCGCCACGCATCACCGATTGCCATACTCTTGCGGTCGGAAACCAATGCGTTAACAAACCACTCCGGATAGCGTAAGTCATGATCGGAAGAAAAACTCATCAAACTGCTGCCAAACAGCGCTACGATAAGACATATTCCGCCTGTTATTGAAGCAGAGATATACAACGGTTTTAATAAGGTGCGTTTGTCTTTGCTGTCAAAAACAGCCTTAAAAGCCAGTATAGCCAGCGCCGCCATCGTAACTTCCGCCATCACAAGCGCCATTTCCGGCGTCCTAAACTTGTTGTACATCGGCAAGTGATAAAACAGAAAATTGTTGATATCCGCAAAATGCCTTCCCCAAGCCAGTATTATTGACGCTATCGTAGCCGCCAAAAGCCACCATTTCTCGCGTCCTTTCACTATTATCAGCCCTAAAACAAACAAAAAGCATATTATCGCGCCGACATAAACAGGACCCGAAGTAAAACTTTTGCGCAAGTCGCCGCCCCAGTATGCAGGCGCATATTTAGCGTAATCGGCTTGACCCGTCGGCTTTAACTTCTGATATAACTCCGATTCGGAGCCGAGATTATAATGCGAACTTGCGCCGTAGAGGTTTGGGATAAGCAAGGTAAAAGTCTCCGCTTGACCGTAGCTCCACATGTAGGCGTAGTCGATTTCGAGGCCGGAGGAGGCTTGCTCGCCTTTGGCCGTCTGTTTAAGTACTGAACCGCCGCGCATCGTGTCTTTGGTATAGTCAGATTTAGTTATCAAACTGCCTGCTTCGGGCGCGATAGCCAGAGCCGCCGCTACAAGCAATACTGCCGACGATTTGAAATAATCGACGACAGTTTTCTCCCTGATAGCGTAAATGAGATACACCACAGCAAGTATCAATATCATTATCAGCAGATAATAACTTATTTGCTGGTGGCTCCAAACGATATTCAGTCCGAGAGATACTATCGTAACTAATGCTCCTGTGATGTATTTCTTTCTATAACAGAGTATTATGCCTCCTATAACCGGTGCCATGGTTGCCATCACAAGCGCTTTGTTGAGATGACCGGCCTCTAATATTATCAGGTTATAGGTGGCAAAAGTATAGCCGATAGCGCCTATCACTCCAAGCCATGACTTGCAGCCCAGACACATCATAAAGATGTAGAAACCAAGCATATAGAAGAAAAGATAACGCATATCACGCCCCGGAGCAATAATATACAGTATATGACTGGCGTAAGTAAATACGTTATGCGAAGGCGGTCCGTAACAATAATTCCATGGCATTCCACCGAACATTCTGTTCGACCAGTATGCGTAATCACCCGTCTTTTCGCGATAATCGACGAGATCTTTACCCCATCCCGAAACGCCTTTGACGTCGCCTTGTGTCATCGCCTTGTCGTTTAATACTTCGGGCGCAAAATAAACGAATGATATGCCCCAGAACAGCGCTATGGCTGCTAAATGGGGTAAACTCTGCCGCAGTATCCGCTTTAAGATGCTATCGCCGGTTGGCGTCGGTGCCTGTAATTCAGGCGTCTGTTTTGTCGTATTATATTTCATAATATGTTAAAAAATGTTAAAAATCATCAAATAACTTTGCCGAAAATTTTTGCCCAATAGAAGCGCACTGCAAACCACAGATGACGCAAAATAGTCGGTATTAAACCGTAATATCGGCACATTATTTTATATCTCTCTTTCAATGAGGCACTTCTGTTTGCCGTTGTCGTACCCTCGTACTTATAGTTGACAATACGCAAACGACTGTTTACTATCGTTTTGGCTTTTTTCATGCAACGGATACACCAGTCGAAATCTGCCGAATAACGGTAACTCAAATCGTATTCTTCTGCTAATGACCGTTTTACTACAAACGCCTGATGAGATACCAGCATCCCCATTCCGAAACTCTTCCATCGAAGTTTGTCCGGCGCTCTCAAACGCCGGTGAGCAAAAATGCGCCCCTCGCCGTCGGTCAAATCCGTTTCGCCGTAAATAATATCCGGCATTTTGTATTTGTTACACAACGTTGTAAAGCATTTTACAGAATTAGTAAGGTGTAACGTATCTCCGGCATTCAGAAACCAGACATAATCGCCCGACGCCATCATAAGTCCCTTATTCATAGCGTCATAGATGCCGTTGTCCGGTTCTGATACCCATTTGAATGTTATCTTGTTATGCTCGCCGACTTCTTTCGATTCCATATCCTTTATTATATCCAAACTCCCATCGGTCGAACCTCCGTCAACAATAATATATTCAATATCGGCAAATTCCTGTTCGAGAACGCTTTGTATCGTCCTGTCCAAATCTGCCCGCGCATTATAAGTAACTGTTATTATTGATATTATCATCTTATTGTATAAAAAATTTAATTACTGTTTCAATGATAAAGTCTTGCGTTTCGTCGGTCATTTCGGGGTCTATCGGGAGTGAAAGCACTTCTTCGCAAATTGTTCTTGTTGTGTTAAGGTTGCCGGATATGCCGACCGCAAAACGGTATGCTTCCTGATCGGTAACGGGCATCGGGTAGTATATCATTGATTGAATACCGTTGGCAGCAAGAAAGTCTCGCAACGCATCCCGTCTGCCGCCGACGACGCGAATAGTAAACTGATGAAAAACATGCGTCGTGAAAGGACTGACTACCGGCAAAATTATCTCGCTGCAACGGCGCAGAGCTTTGCAGTAACGCACTGATAACTCGTTTCGACGGCGCGTAAAATCGTTGAAATACTTGAATTTAACGTTCAGCACAGCCGCCTGCAAAGTGTCGAGGCGAGAGTTGAAACCAACGATTTTATGGTGATATTTTTTTGTTTGTCCGTGATTGGCAAGGCAATACATTTTCTCGGCAATCTCTTCGTTGTCGGTCAGCATTGCTCCGCCGTCGCCGTAACAGCCGAGCGGTTTGGTAGGGAAAAACGACGTAACGCCGATTTGTCCCATAGCGCCTGCCTTTAAAGTGCGCCCGTCGCCGAAAGTGTATTCCGCACCAAACGACTGACAGTTGTCTTCGATTATTACCAAATTATATTTTAATGCTACATTGATGATTTTTTCCATATCGGCACATTGTCCGAAAAGATGAACTGCGATGATGGCTTTTGTGCGTGGCGTAACGGCTTTTTCGAGCAATAAAGGGTTAATATTAAATGTCTCCGCATCAACATCAATAGATATAGGAGTAGCGCCGACCGACACAACTGCCTCTACCGGAGCGATATATGTGAACGACGGAACGATGACTTCGCTGTTTGAGCCGATTTTAAGCGCCATAAGAGCTATTCGCAACGCATCGGTACCGTTACCGCATGGTATCACGTACTTAACATCTAAATAATCGGCAATTTTGTTGCAAAAATCATCTACCGGAGCGCCGTTGATAAACTGCGCACTACGCATCACTTCGCCCATAGCACCGTCTATTTCGGTTTGCAGCCGTCGATACTGGCTCGCCAAGTCAAGCATCGGTATTTTTATCATATCGACCAGCCTTTGTTTATCTCGTTAAGAAACTCTATCGACATCGTTCGCAGAATACCTAACATGCGTTTCATAACATAATCTACCGTTTCAAGCGTAACCGTCAATTCCGAAAAAACCGACACCCAACCTTCTTCATCCATGCAGAGATAGGCGTATTTTATTCTGTTGTTAAGATAGTTCATGTTATACAGAGCCAGCGTTTTATATTCGTCGGGGGTCTCATAAAAGCGAGGAAACATAAAACTGATGTAATATTTGTCGTTATCATCAAATCTGATAATGATGAACTTACCTTCAACTTTAAATATTATCTGACCGTCTTTGAAATCGGCTTTGTATCCTTCTTTTGCTATCCAGCCCATAACGGCGTCAACAAGCGCATTTTTAGGACGCTTGCGAACTATTCCTTTTACTATTTCCTTGACATTCATCTTGTTTGCTCTAATTAATGAGTTTTTATTCCGTAATTTCGACCGCAAAGTTAGATAAAAATTGAGAAATGTCCAAGCGCGCAAATAAAAATCAAGATTTTTCTGTATTCTCGGCCAACTGACGCATTAGGTCTTCGATTACTTTGCCTTGCGCTTTGAGCGCTTTATCTTTTTGTTTGAGTTCTTTGCCCTGCGCTTTGATTACTTGGTCTTTCTGTGCAGCTGTACGCTCCCGTTCGCGAAGCTCTTC
>JAITHS010000327.1 GCA_031279875.1 Tannerella sp. | reverse complement strand
AAGGGTTTAGGGTACCGTCATTACCTATCGTTTGGTGCTATCATTCCTGCTCGCAATGACAGACACTAATTACGCAGTCCCGCATGGGACGACACTTGGTTGCGCCGCTTATAATGACGTACAGGGCATTCGTCATTGCGAGGAACCTTCTGCCTTCTGCCTTCTGCCTTCCGCTTTCTGCCTTCTGCTTTCTGCCTTCTCCAAACCACTTGCAGGGTTTAAAACCACTGCAAGGGTTTCCGCCTGCTCCAAACCACTGCAAAGGCTCGTGGTTTTTATGTTATAAAACATATTTCACCCCGTTTTATGTTTTTTTAACTGTTTTTTTTTTTTGATAACACAGTTTTCGTACCTTTGCATTCTCTAACCAAAACTAAAACATAATGAACAAGAGATTTTATTTAATTAAAAAGATGTGTATCTGCCTAACAGCTATGACATTAAGTCTTATGGCAACCGAAGTTGCTTATGCGGTAAACGGCAATACTTCATCAGTAAAGGAGTCCGATCCGGCACAAACAGGACGGACAGTGAAATGTGTTGTAAGTGATGAGTTGGGACCTGTTGCCGGTGCTAACATAACCATCAAGGGTACCACTATCGGTGACATCACTAACGAAAATGGCGAGGCGACGCTCAAAAACGTACCTGCCGGAGCAGTAATTGTCGTATCCTACATCGGATATGCGACGCAGGAAGTACCTGTCAACAACAAGGATGTTCTTGAAATCATTCTTGAAGAAGACGTCCAAAAACTCGAAGAAGTCGTTGCCATAGGCTACGGCGTAGCGAAAAAGGTTAATCTGACCGGCGCGGTAACAACTATTGATGCCGGCAAGTTGGAAGCCCGTCCCGCACCCAGCCTTTCGGCTTCGCTGGCAGGTCTGGCGTCAGGCGTTAATGTGCTGCAAAGCAGCGGAAAACCCGGCTCCGAAAACGTGTCGTTCACTATTCGCGGTACAGGCTCGTTTAACGGCAGCAGCCCGATGTTTGTTATCGACGGCATACCTATTGCAGGCTCTGACGGCGTTTCGATAATGAACGCTATCAACCCCGACGATGTTGAAAGCGTTACATTCCTCAAAGACGCCGCTTCATCAGCTATCTACGGCTCGCGAGGCGCTAACGGCGTGGTGATGATAACGACCAAAAGCGGAAAGAAAGACGCTAAACCGTCGATAACCTACACCGGAGTATTCGCCAACGAGAAAGCTATCTCCAACTGGCGACTGCTCTCCGACATGCCCACATGGATGGAACTCCACAATCGGACGCAGTTGAACAACGCTCCCGATGTGGCTTCGTTATGGTACACACAAGATGTAATCGACGCATGGGTATATGCCAATGCCCATCCTAACGAAATTTATCACGACGAACTGACAGGCACCGAGATACCTAACCACATAGCGTATCCGAATACCGACTGGGCGCAAATAATGTTCCAGCCTACGTTTTATCAAAAACACACTCTGTCGGTATCCGGCGGCAGTAAAACGAGCAACTATCTCCTCTCATTAGGCTATCAGGACAACCCCGGCACGCTCGAAAACACCGCACAACAGCGTTATAACGTCCGTGCTAATATCGAAAGCAAGATTTCGGACATCATCACTCTGGGAACGCAAACTTTCGCCACCAAATATTACGGCGAACCGGGAAGCGTTTCTATGACATATCTGTTTCAAGCATATCCGGGTATAAATCCGAAATATAAAGGCGAGTACGGCGCAGGCGAAGACCCGCAAATGACGTCGATGAACAACGTCTTACAAAGCGTAGCGGCGGCAGGCGGACAAAACGAAACAACACGTATCAATACATCGTGGTATATGGCGCTTGATTTGATGGAAGGCCTCAACGTTAAAACTACTTTCAACTGGCGCGACTACTTCAACGAAGCAGCCACATGGAGTCAGGACATACCAAGAAAACGCTTCCGTACAGGCGATTACGAAAATATCGGCAACCTTGCCGAAGCCACTACTTATCGCTATATGGGACGCAGTTCCGACTATTTATTAAATGTAGTAGCTAACTATTCCAACAAATTCGGCGAACATTCTATTTCCGCTATGGCAGGATACGAGCAGGCTTATTCAAGTTCAAAAGCCTTTTCCGCACAACGTAAAGGATTGATAGATTGGGGAATAACCGATTTGACTTCTGCCACACAAGGCGAAGGCGAAGTAACGGGCGGCAGTACCTTGACCGATTTCGCCATCATATCGTTCTTTGGGCGCGTCAATTATGACTATAAAGGCAAATATCTTTTAGAAGCCGATTTACGTCGCGACGCTTCGTCGAAGTTCGCTCCCGACCATCGATGGGGTACTTTCGGAGGCGCTTCTTTAGCATGGCGCATCAGCGAAGAAGATTTTTTCTTACCCCTTAAAGATTATGTGAATAATTTCAAACTGCGCGCTTCTTACGGCGTTCTGGGTAATACCGTTTCGGGCAACTACGACTGGCAGGCGCTTTACAGCAAAGTCAACGTCGTAATGGACGAATCGGTAGCGCTCGGTATCGTTGCAAGTCAATTGTCAAACCCCTACCTGTCATGGGAATCGGTCGCTACTACCGACTTCGGCTTCGACGCTTCGTTTCTTAACAACCGTCTTGGTATCGAATTTGACTGGTATAACAGAGCAACTTCGGGCATCCTCACCCAGCCACCGATATATCACACTCTCGGAACTATGGGCGCGCCGATGAGTAATACCGCCGATATGAGCAATAAGGGTGTAGATTTTACACTTAATTGGCGGGATAAAATCGGCGAAGTGCGTTACGGCATCAGTTTTAATGCAGGATATAACACCAACCTCGTTACCAAATACAAGGGCAAACTCAAATTTGAGGCCGACCCGAAAGTACTCGACGCTTGGGGAAACCCGACTTATCGCTATACAAACTTTGCCGATGTAAGCAACAACTCAACATCAGCAGTCGTTGAAGGCCATCTCTATCAAGAATATTACTACAACACGCCATATAGCGGTAGCGGTAAATATTTAAAAGGCGACGGCTCAATAGACCCCAATGGCGGACCAAAAGACGGCATTATCCGTACCAAAGCAGACCTGGAATGGGTTAAATCTATGCTTGCCGCCGGTTACAGTTTTAATAATCAAACCGTTGGGCCAACAGGACAGCACCTCTGGTATGGCGAGATGATTTGCGCCGACAACAACGGCGACGGAAAATACGGCAACAGCGATGACCGTAAGTTTAGCGGCAAATCATCACGTCCCAAATGGACTTTCGGCTCTACCATTAACGGAGAATATAAGGGCATCGACATCAGTATGACATGGGCAGGGCGTCTCGGATCATACCATTATATATCAGAGCGAGGAGCAGGCGCTTCGGGCTTGACGCAAAATACCGACGCATTAGCCGCCAACGCCTTGTCGCTACATTACTGGTACGACCCCGTTAAGGCTTTTAATGATTATGACAACTATGACCCCGCAACCGATCCCAATGCCAATGTCAACGCTAAGTACCCGCGTATCATAGTAGGCGGCGCTACAACGCCCGCAAACACGTTTTATCTCTATAACACGTCGTTTTTACGCCTCAAAACGCTTTCTATCGGATATGCGTTGCCTAAAAAATGGCTCTCTCCGGCAAAAATATCCAATCTGCGACTATTCTTCGCCGGCGAAAACCTGCTTACTTTTATGAACGAAAGATTCCTCGCCGTTGACCCCGAACAGGGAGGCAGTCTGCAAGTTTATCCTATCGCTAAAATGATTTCCGGCGGTTTATCTATTACTTTTTAATACTAAATGATATGAAAAAAATTGTTTATTCTATTATAATTGCCGCTTTGGGCGGTTTGACTTCATGCCTCGATATACTCGATACGGCTCCTTATAACCAGCAGGCAAGCCAAAATATGTGGACTACCGAAACGCTTGCCGACAACGGTGTGCTGGGCGTTTATTATTCGCTGCGCGGCTCTATCAAAAGCGACGGCATGATAGGTAACTCCGGCGCTAACCTCGGATGGTGGGCATGGGATGTGCTCGGAATGACGGCACAAACACGCCTCGCCGCTCAAAATATCTTCCTCCAAAGCGTTACACCAAGCAACGCACGTTTTGACGTAACATGGCGTTGGGGATATAACGGCGTACACCGCGCTAACGACGCGCTCGCTAACTTGCCGAAATCACCTATACCTGCCGCCAAACGCGAAAGACTTATCGCCGAAGTGAAGGTTATGAGAGCCTTTTTCTACATGAGGCTCAACGAACTGTTTGGCAACAATGGCGTCGGCGTTCCGCTTTATACCGAGCCGGTTGACCCTGCACAATGTACTAAACCGCAATCGCCCGAAAACGAAATATGGGCGCAGATATTGAAAGATCTTACCGAAGCAATCGACTCCAAAGCGTTGCCTAACAACGAAATACAAAAAGAAGGCAGAGTATCGCTCGGCGCTGCACACGCTTTCAGAGGAAGAGCAAGGCTGATGAACAAAGACTATCAGGGCGCTGCCGAAGATTTCCAAAAAGTAGGCGAATGCGGCTATAAATTGTTCCCTAATTACTATCAACTATTTAAAGAAGCCAATGAACGTTGCGAAGAAATTATTTTCAGCGAACAGAGCATCGACCAGCCCGCAGGCTTCGGCAACGCACAACTGCAACGTTCTCTGGCAGCGTATAATGCCGGCGGCAAAAACGGCAACGGATGGACTGATATTCGTGTAACAAATAATCTCGTTGACCTCTATGAAACCGTTAATGCCGACGGTACGGTCAAAGATTTTAACTGGGACGACTATATTTCGGGCTATAACGCCGCAGATCCGCTTACAAGAAGAGTTTATTTCATGCGAGATACGTTAGTTAACGGTAAAGGTATTCATTCTTCGATAACAAACCTCGTTAATACCAATGCCTCGCTCGGCCTGCCAAAAGTGCCTGCCGCAGACCGCTCCAAATATCTGCCCGAAGGCAACGAAGCAAGACTTAAAAAGGTTTATGCCAACCGAGACCCGCGTCTGAAATACAACGTTATTTGCCCTTATGACACTTTTATCGGTAAAAAATCCGACCTCACCGGAGCGGCTACTTATGTGTTCCGCTATCCACGTCTGGCAAAAGCGCATGAAGACCAGGCTACGTCGGAATCGTCGGTCGTAGGCAATGGTATGCTCTCAACTCTTGTCATGGACGCCGATGCCGAATATTGCTATATATTCCGCAAATGGGTCGGCGAAGGTATCAATTATATCGACCGCGACAATGTGCCTGTTGACGCTCCTATTATCCGCTACGGCGATGTACTGCTGATGTGGGCGGAAGCGCTGGTAGAACTAAACCGCTTGCCCGATGCCAAAGACAAAGTTAAACAGGTGCGCGACCGCGCCGGTATCGCTACTCCCGACGCTAAATTTGCCGACCAAAACACTGCCCGTAACTATGTCCGCGACGAACGCCGCCGTGAACTCATGGGCGAAGGCGTTAACTTTTTCGACGAAATGCGCTGGCGTACACTCGAAATATCTAAGTTCGGACAAAAATACGGACATAATATCTTCGGCGATAAAACAGCCAGTACTTCTAATTATGAGTGGATACCCGACGGCCGCTGGTACACATGGCCGGTACCCAAAGCAGAAGTGGAACTCAATCCCAACCTGAATCAAACTCCCGGTTGGATTTATCAATAACTTAAAATGTATTTGTTTATGAAAAAAATATTTTTATCAATAATTGCCGCTTCCGGCATGATGTTTTTTAGTTGTGACGAAACAGATAATCCTGTCAGCCCGTCACTGTCGCTTGACCGTCCGGCACCAACTTTTAAAGCCGATGCCGATACCTTGCGACCAACAAAAGACGGCGCTACTTTCAAAATCAATGTTACACAAAACACGTCCTACAAATGGACTGCCGTAAGCAGTCAAACGGCATGGTGTACGCTCGACGTTGCTGCTACCGATTCTCTTTCCGGCAGTAAAATACTGACGGTTACCGTTGAACCCTACCAGCTTGTTAATCCGCGTAGCGCTAATATTACTCTCAAAGAAGTCGGCAACAGAACTATCACTCTGCGCGTTATGCAGTCCGGCGCCGACCCCGCTATTGCTGTCGCACCTGTTACCATAACCGTTAATAATGCCGAAGGTGGCGTTGAAAATATCGTTGTAACGGGTAACTGCGCATGGACGGCAGCAAGCAACGCCGCATGGTGTACCGTTTCTCCTGCTTCGGGCGACGGTAACGGTTCCGTAAATGTTACCATTACACGTAACATTACCGAACAGGCTACCCGCACTGCTACCGTTACCTTTAACGCCGTCGGCTTAACCCGCACGGTTACGGTTACTCAAAACGGTACGACGTATATCCCACCGCAACCGCCCGACAATACTACGACTATTTATTTTGAAGATCTCGTTATAGGCGCTTCCAACAATACTGTCGGCAATCAGTGGACGCTGACCGACCGACGCGACGCCAAGACTTACAAGGTTCGTCTGATGGAAGACAACCGCGCCTGGATGATTGCAGACCTGCGTTTTGGTGGCGTTCCCGACATCGTGGCTGCCAAAAATACGTTTACCGGCAACTCCGAAACAGTTGTCGGCAAAATCGGAGATTTTATCCCCGATTACTACGGCGATATCGTTAACATAACCTTTAACGGAAGCGCCGACATCAACCCACCACGTGCCAACAGAGGCTATTTCTATAACTGGATGGCTGCGTTACAGAAAGCCGACGTGTCCGACGGAGCTGCTTACGAAAAGGCGCAGGGTATCTGTCCCGCAGGATGGCATGTTCCCGCTCGCAGCGAGTTTGCAACATTACGCACGGCTTTCGGCTCCCTTGACGGGTCGTTCTGGGGTGAAGATACAGGCAGCAAGTTTAACGGCGTATGGGGCGGCGACATTGACGGTGGTACGCGACGCAACTGGGGAATCGGTAATTATGGCTACTACTGGTCAAGCACCAAGAATGCCAATAACAACGCCGTCGCATGGTGCGTCAACAAGCCCGGTAACGATGTTACAAACGCTAATATCTATCTCGAAGACAATCCCGGCGGCGTTGCCGAACCTGCTAAGAAAAACAAGAACGGCGGCGCCCTCGTCCGTTGTGTCAGAGATTAATTTACAACTAACAACTAACCACTATGTACAGATATTTATTATTTACATTAATTGTCGCAGGAAGTTTTTCTTCCTGCGGCAACAGTGGGGGCGAAGACAAAATAACCGACTGGTCGAAACCCGACAACAGTTCCGGCTCAACAAAACCCGCCTCCTACAAAGTCGGCGACACTTTATGGCCGGCCGACAGCATGAAATTAGTGTGGGCCGATGAGTTCAACACCGGCACAATGGTCGATACCAAAGACTGGACGTATGAAAAAGGACATGTCCGTAACGACGAAATACAATACTACACCGAAGCAAGACCCGAAAATTGTCGCATCGACGGCGGACAGTTAATCTTCACCGGACGCAAGGAAACGCCCTCTGCTGCTACCGGCAACGAGGCCATAACTTCCGCCAGTATCATCACTAACAAAAAGCATTCGTGGAAGTACGGACGCTTCGAGGTGCGTTGCAAAGTGCCGCCAGGTAAAGGCCCGTGGCCTGCTTTCTGGGCAAAAGGCGACAGCCAAAACACCGGAGCAGGATGGCCTAACTGCGGTGAAATCGACATCATGGAGTATGCTGCCAAAAATCCTAACGAGATGATTCAAAACGCTATCTACGGCACAGGCTCCGGTAGCGCATATACTCAACAGGTTGAAAAAGTGCAGTCTGCTACACCATATCACACCGCTTTTCATGTCTATACCCTCGACTGGACTGCCAACCAACTCGCTTTCGCTATCGACAACAAGGTAACGCATGTCGTTGACCTTACCAAACTGACGTTCAACCCCTTCAATCAACCGTTTTCTATTCTTCTAAACCTTTCTCTCGGCGCTTCAACGGAACGTACTCTCGGCGGCAAACTCGACGAATCATGCCTACCCGTCGAATTTCGCGTCGATTATGTCAGGATTTATCAGTGAAAATTTAGAACTGCGTCAAGCAATGACGTTTTTCGCTTAATTACTTCATTACGAGGACGTTAACGTACAGGGAATTCGTCATTACGAGGACGTTAACGTACAGGGAATTCGCAGTCCCGCAGGGACGACACTTTATTAACCGGTGACTTTAGTCTCCGGTGAGAAGAGTCATATCAACAATAGTCCCGCATGGGACGACACTTGATTGCGCCGAATACAAGGGGTGTTGCCGGAAAACCGCTTGCAGGGTTTAAAACCACTGCAAGGGTTTGGGGGAAAGTGCGGTTCAACTCGCTCGTAATTTTTAATTTTTAATTCGCAATGACGGACGTAAGCTCCAAACCGCTTGCAGGGTTTAAAACCACTGCAAGGGTTTGGGGTACCGTCATTACCGTAGTTCGGACAAGAATGTTTACATTTCCTTTGCATTAACGTTTACATTTTCTTTGCATATTGTTTGCATATTGTTTGCATATTGTTTGCAAACCCTTAATTCCCATTCAACGCCCTGTACCGTATCCGTTTTGGCTCGGAGTATCCGTTTTGTTTGCGTTTCCAGTCTTCGTAGTCGGAGTATGAACCTTCGTAAAATGTTATGACGGAATCGCCTTCAAACGACAAAATATGAGTGCAGATGCGGTCAAG
>JAITHS010000323.1 GCA_031279875.1 Tannerella sp. | reverse complement strand
AAGCGGTTTGGAGCTTACGTCCGTCATTGGTAGGGCGTTAACGTAAAGGGCATTCGTCATTGCGAGGAACGTAGCAATCCGGAATACAGGAAGTAATCCGGAAGGAAAAGGCACGCTGGATTGCTTCGTACCTCGCAATGACGTGGTACTTTCTGCTTTCTGCCTGCTGCAAACCGCTTGCAGGGTTTAAAACCACTGCAAGGGTTCGCAATGACGAATGCCCTGTAAGCCGCTACGTTCCTTTTTTATTTTTTTGCGAATTTATGGTAATTCTTAATTCTTTTTACTACTTTTGCAGTCTCAAATTATCAAATCATCAAATTATGAAACCAACATTATTTGTACTTGCGGCCGGAATGGGAAGCCGCTACGGAGGACTTAAACAACTTGACGGTCTCGGACCTAACGGCGAAACTATCATGGACTATTCTATCTATGACGCTATTCGCGGCGGCTTCGGAAAAGTCGTTTTTGTGATACGCAAAGATTTTGAAGACGATTTTCGTACTAAAATACTTAGTAAGTATGAAAATCATATCCCCGTCGAGACTGTTTTTCAGAGCCTCGACAAACTGCCGACAGGCTTTAACTGCCCGCCGGAACGTACCAAACCGTGGGGTACCAACCATGCCGTGCTGATGGGCAAAGGCGTTATCAATGAGCCGTTTGCCGTCGTTAATGCCGACGATTTCTATGGACGAGACAGTTATGCCGTTATTGGACGCGAATTGTCATCGCTTGATAATCAGCGCAATAACTACTGCATGGTAGGATTTCGTATCGGTAACACGTTGAGCGAGAGCGGATCCGTAGCACGCGGAATTTGCGACACCGACGCCGACGGATTCCTTACTACTGTTGTGGAACGCACTGCTATTGAGCGTATTGACGGCGAAATTCAGTTTGTCGATGAAAACGGAACAAAAGTAGTTCTTGACGCCAACGTACCCGTTTCGATGAACATGTGGGGCTTTACCCCCGATTACTTTGATTACTCGGAAGAGTTTTTCAAAGATTTTCTGCGTGATAATATCGGAAATCTCAAAAGCGAGTATTTTATTCCGCTGATGGTCAATGAGTTAGTAACCCAAAAAACCGCTACCGTTAAACTGCTTGACACTGCTTCCAAATGGTTCGGCGTTACATACGCCAAAGACCGTCAAGGCGTTGTTGATAAAATTCAAGCCTTGATAGACGCCGGAGAATATCCCGCAAAACTATTCTGATTTTACTATTGCCGCCTTTATAAAGCTGACAAACAGCGGATTAGGGCTAACCACAGTGCTGTTGTATTCGGGATGATACTGTGTGCCGACGTACCAGCGCAGTTTTGGTATTTCGACTACTTCTACGAGATTTGTTTCGGGGTTTTCGCCGACGCATTTCATACCCGCAGCCTCAAACTGCCGCTTGTATTCGTCGTTAAACTCGTAGCGATGGCGGTGGCGTTCGCGGATATTTTGTTTGCCGTAAGCCTCATACGCGCGCGTACCTTTTTTAAGCGTGCAGTCGTAAGCTCCGAGCCGCATCGTACCGCCGAGATTGGTGATATTTTTCTGCTCCTCCATAATGTCAATCACCTTATAAGGAGGTTCCAGCTCTATCTCGGTAGAGTTGGCGTCGTTGAGTCCCAGCACATTACGCGCAAATTCGATGACCATACATTGCATTCCGAGACATATCCCGAAGCAAGGTTTATCGTGTTCGCGGGCGTATTTCAAAGCCACAAACTTGCCCTCTACGCCACGCGAGCCGAAGCCGGGCGCTATCACTACGCCGTCCATGTTTTTCAGCAGACGCTCCACATTGTCGGTCGTAACTTTCTGTGAATGAACGAGATGAAGGTCTAATTTCCGACCGTTATAAATTGAAGCAATCAGCAGCGATTCTTCAATTGACTTGTAAGCATCCTGTAACTCAACGTATTTGCCTACGAGCGCTATTTTAACTTCCTTTGCAGCAGAGCTTTTCTTGGCCAAGAAATCTTCCCACGTCTTCAAATCGGGCTTCTTTTCGGGCTTCAATCCCACTTTTTCGAGAATGATGTCTGCCATCTTCTGCTTTTCAAGCAATATCGGCACTTCATATATCGTAGAAACATCAACAGACTGAATTACAGCATCTTTTGAGACGTTGCAAAAGAGCGCTACTTTCTGACAAATCGAAGCGTTTAGTTCCTTTTCCGTACGCAAAACGAGTATGTCGGGCTGTACGCCGAATTCCTGTAACGACTTGACGGAGTGTTGAGTAGGCTTCGTTTTATACTCTTTTGCGGCGCGGATAAACGGCACGTATGTAAGATGAACGCTGATGCATTCGTTACCCAGTTCCCACTTCAACTGTCGGACGGTCTCAATAAATGGCAGCGATTCGATGTCGCCCACCGTGCCGCCGATTTCGGTTATCACGAAGTCGAACTTCTCGCGAGAGCCGAGCAACTTAACGTTGCGTTTGATTTCGTCGGTGATGTGAGGGATAACCTGCACCGTCTTGCCGAGAAAGTCGCCGCGCCGCTCTTTTTCGATGACATTCTGATAGATACGTCCCGTCGTGATGTTGTTGGAAGCGGTCGTAGGGATGTTCAAAAAGCGCTCGTAATGACCAAGATCGAGGTCGGTCTCGCGCCCGTCAACCGTTACGTAACACTCCCCGTGTTCGTAAGGATTAAGAGTGCCGGGGTCAACATTGATATAAGGATCGAACTTTTGAATAGTAACTTTGTACCCGCGTGCTTGAAGCAATTTGCCTAAAGAAGCCGACACAATACCCTTTCCAAGCGAACTTACGACGCCTCCAGTAACGAAAATATACTTTGTTTTAGCCATATTTTTGAAAATTAAAGCGACAAAAATACAACTTTTTTTGCGTTTTTCAAAATTAATGCGTAATTTTGCATTTACAAATGAAAATCTTATGAAAACTTTTTTGATAAATACAGATACAAATATAAAACCGCGCAGAAGTTCAACGATACTTTTTTTCATTCTGTTCATCATGCCCCTCTTATCTTTTGCCCAGCAGCAGAAACAACCTGTCGGGTTGCCCGAAGAGATCATGGCTTGGACAAAATCGACCCTCGAACCATGGCCGCCGGATAAATACAAATCGTTGCGGGAAGCTATCATCGACAACAAATTCTTCGTTACCCAAGTATTTCGCGGTAGCTTGATTACGCTACCGAAAGATACGTTCAACCGCGACACTCTGACGCTTAACGGCAAAAGGCCCTCGCCATATACCTTAAACATCAAGAGTGTCAATAACATATTTCAACATTATCGCTTTCGCAAAAATCTTGACGAGATGATTTATAAGAACGTGCTGCTTAAAGATCCGTCAAATTTTAAATACTCGTTTTTGTCTAAAAACAAGTCGGAAAGCATAGCAATAACACGTCCGACGAGCATCCCCAAAAATACCGATACCGTCAAAATCGTTGTAGCAACGCCCGTTTCTACGCCCAAAACCATTGATCCTACCATCAAATTTATCCCCGACCGCAAGTGGTGGACTTCGACTTTCTATACTTCGATAGATTTTATTCATAACAAGACAACCGACAACTGGCATAAAGGCGTCATAGACAATGTTAATCTCATTACCGATACGAGAGCAACATATAATTTCAAGAGAGGGAAAATCAATTTCGAACAATGGATCAAATATAACTTCTCCTACGGTTCTGCCGGTAAGGACACGACACGAAAATATGCCGTCGGCAACGACCAGTTACAGTATTACACCTCTTTCGGTTTGAAGGCTATCAGAAACTGGGATTATACTCTCACTGCCGACCTTATTACTCCGCTTGCTAACCGTTACATTCCTAATACCGACAAAAAAAGTACGGCTTTTTTATCTCCTTATACAATTACACTCGGAGCAGGTATGGCGTTTAAAGCCTCGCCGAAGTTTAAAAATCCAGCCCGAAGTATGACCGTCGATCTTAAAATCAATCCCGTCACATTTAAATATATCAAATCCAGAAAAGACGACATTCCAAACTATAAATTTTTCAGAGATTACGGCACCCCTGACGTCCGCTATATACATACGATCAGGTTTAACAAATCAATGGAATTATATACAAACTTTTATTATTGGACTAATTATGAAAAAGTTGTTATGGAAATGGAAAACAGGTTTGAGATTAAAATAAGTCGTTATTTTTCTACCAAGTTACAGGTTTTCATGCGGTATGACGACGGCGTCAAGAGAAAAGACCCGGAAGATTCGTATTTTCAGTGGAACGAAATCTTCAAATTCGGCTTTACATACAGCTGGTGATAAAATACTCATTTCCCAAATTCGATGAATTTGCCGAGAGTATTTATGAAACCCTG
>JAITHS010000304.1 GCA_031279875.1 Tannerella sp. | reverse complement strand
CCGCTGTCGCCCGAAAAACGAATCACAAGGTGTTCCGTCTGCTTTACTTTTGTCTGTTCTGTCATTTTAATTTCAAATTATATAAAATCTATATTTTTTTGTTTTTTGCGGCTGCAAAGATACGTTTTTTTTCGCTATTATAGTAGTTTTTTATGGTATTTTAACCAAATGTCATTGGTAGGCACTGAACATATCAGGATATTGCGAGGAAAGACGATACCACGTCATTGCGAGGACGTTAACGTACAGGGCATTCGTCATTGCGGGGTACCGTCATTACCTATCGTTTGGGGCTACCATTCCTGCTTATAATGACGAATGCCCTGTCAGCCGCTACGTTCCCTTTTTTATTTTTTTGCGGATTTAAGGTATATTTTCAAAATTTTATGCTACCTTTGTCGTAAATTTTTGATATTTATGAATAAATCTTCTTTAAAAATCCGGTCGGAATTATATCCTTTACGCTTTGAGCCGATACTCAAAGAAGTTATCTGGGGCGGCGGCGATATTCGTCCGTTTAAGGGATTGACATCCGACGAAAAAAAAATCGGCGAGAGTTGGGAACTGTCGCATGTTGAAGGAAACTGCTCTGTTGTCGCCGACGGAGCGCTTAAAGGGCTGTCGATCGACGAACTGATTGCTCGCTACGGAACATCGTTGCTCGGCAAGCAGGTAATGGAACGTTTCGGAACACGTTTCCCCCTGTTAATAAAGTTTATAGACGCTCGCGATGACTTGTCCGTTCAGGTTCATCCTAACGACGAACTGGCGCAAACAAGACACAATTCTTTCGGCAAAACCGAGATGTGGTATCTTGTTAAGGCGTCTGCGGAGGCGTCGCTTTTGAGCGGCTTTTCTCAACAAATCGACGCTGCGGAATATCGTCGCCGCGTTGCCGAAGGCTCTTTTACCGAAGTTTTACAACGTTATAACGTCAAGGCCGGCGATGTCTTTTTTCTCCCTGCCGGTCGTGTTCACGCTATCGGCGCAGGATGTTTTATCGCCGAGATACAGCAAACCAGCAATATCACATACCGTATCTATGACTATCAACGTCGCGACGCTAACGGTAATGAGCGCGAACTGCATACCGACCTCGCTTGTGAAGCTATTGATTATCAGGTATATCATGACTATCGAACGCATTATACTCATTTGCCGGACTGCCCCGTAAATATTGCCAAATGTAAATATTTTACCGTCAATATGTTAGAAATAAGTAAACCATATGCTAACAATATGACAACATTAGATACCTTTATTATTTACATTTGTATTCAAGGCGGTGCGGTTATTAGCGACAACAACGGCAACGAGACTACGCTTCGTCAGGGTCAAACAGTGTTAGTTCCCGCTTCAACTGCGTCGGTAATAATAACGCCTTTTGACGAAGCAAAACTGCTGGAAGTGATGATAAACTAACGTTACTCACCACCGGCAAACTCCATCAAATAAGCCTTAATAAACCCGTCAATCTTGCCATCCATCACGCCGCCGACGTCCGACGTTTGGTAGTTGGTACGGTGGTCTTTGACGCGGCGGTCGTCGAATACGTAACTGCGTATCTGCGAACCCCATTCGATTTTCTTCTTGCCGGCTTCGACCTTTGCGCGTTCCGACAAACGATGCTGCATCTCCTTGTCGTAGAGTATAGAGCGGAGGTGTCGCATGGCGTTCTCGCGGTTTTTGGGCTGGTCGCGCGTCTCGGTGTTCTCGATAAGGATTTCCTCTTCTTCGCCTGTGTAGGGGTCTTTGAATTGGTAGCGCAGTCGAACGCCGGACTCTACCTTGTTAACATTCTGACCTCCTGCGCCCGACGACCGGAACGTATCCCACGAAATCAGCGCAGGATTGATATTTACTTCGATAGTATCGTCAACCAAAGGCGTTACAAATACCGACGCAAACGACGTCATGCGCTTACCCTGAGCGTTATACGGCGACACGCGTACAAGCCTGTGAACGCCGTTTTCGCCTTTCAGATAGCCGTAAGCAAAATCGCCTTCAATGTTAATCGAAACAGTCTTGATACCGGCGTCGTCACCGTCGAGTATGTTGCTGATTGTTACCTTATAACCGTTGCTTTCACCCCATCGGACGTACATGCGCATCAGCATCGAAGCCCAATCCTGACTCTCTGTGCCTCCCGCGCCGGAGTTGATTTTAAGCACACAATTCATCCGGTCGGCTTCCTCGCGCAACATGTTGCGAAATTCCAGATTTTCAACCGATCCCTTAGTCCGAGCAAATGCCTTATCAACATCTTCTTCGCTCGCAATGCCTTCTTTGGCATATTCAAACGCAAGTTCAAGTTCGTCGGCAGCATCGCTCACTTCGCGGTACATTTCGAGCCATTTTTTGAGGTCTTTGACCGTTTGCATTTGGCGTTCGGCGCGTTTGGCGTCTTCCCAAAACAGCGGATCTTGCGTCCTCAATTCTTCTTCTTCGAGTTGGACTGTCTTGGCATCAATGTCAAAGATACCTCCTCAACGCCAATCTGCGTTCCAACAAATCTTTAAGTTGGTCTTGTGTAATCATTTACTTTAAAATTTTATTATATAAAAATGCAAAGTTACGAAAAAATTATTACCTTTGCAAAAAAAAAGATGAAATATGCTGATGTCATAGTTCCTGTGCCTATAGCGCAAACTTTTACATATTCCGTACCGGCGGACTTGAACGACGCGGTTAAGCCGTACTGTCTCGTTAAGGCGCCTTTCGGTAAGAGCCGTGTTGTTACGGGGCTGGTAATCAGCGTTTACGACAACGAACCTGTCGGAGGTTTTGAAATCAAACCTCTTACCGAATTGCTTGACGACAAACCTGCCGTTTTTCCTGTTCAGGTAAAACTTTGGAAATGGATTGCTTCCTATTATATGTGTGCTATTGGGGATGTGTTTACGGCTGCCTTGCCGTCGCGAGTGATGAGCGGTAAAAAGTCCGGCAAACAAAAACCCCCTTGCAGTGGTTTAAAAACCCTGCAAGAGGTTGACAATTTGTCAATAACTTTGACCGACGCCCAAAACAAAGTATTGAACGATATTAATAACTCTTTCAAAACCAAAAACATAACGCTTCTTCACGGTATTACATCAAGCGGAAAGACGGAGATATACATTAATATTATAATAGAAACGCTGGCACAGGGCAGGCAGGCGCTCTATCTGCTGCCCGAACTGGCTGTTACGACGCAGATAACGGAGCGTTTGAAAAGCGTTTTCGGCTCGCAAATGCTTGTTTATCACTCCGGTTGCACCGACGTCGAAAGGCTTTTGGTATGGAACTATATGCTTGATAATCAGACGCCGTACGTCGTTCTCGGTATGCGGTCGGCGGTTTTTTTGCCGTTTTCAAATTTGGGATTAGTTGTTATCGACGAGGAGCAGGAACCGTCTTACAAACAGCAAGATCCGGCGCCGCGCTATCACGCCCGCAATGTGGCAATGATACTTGCTCAACTTCATGGCGCCAAAACGTTGCTCGGTTCGGCGGCGCCTTCGCTCGAATCGTATCTCTGGGCTGTAAACGGCAAATATGGTTTGGTAACACTCGGCGAAAGGTTCGGTGGCGGTGATTTGCCGCAGATTGAGATTGCCGATGTACGTGATTTGAAGCGCAAAAGACGGATGAAAGATACGCTTTTCGCACCCTCCCTGCGCGAAAAAATTGATGACGCCATATCTCGCGGCGAGCAGGTGATACTGTTTCGTAACCGTCGCGGTTTCACGCCTTTCGTAACTTGTCGCGCTTGCGGCGCTACCCCCAAATGTGCCAAGTGCGACGTAAGTATGACGTGGCATAAGAAAAAACGGCGGTTAGTATGCCATTACTGCGGATATTCGGCTGATTTACAGCCTGTTTGCAGCGTTTGCGGCAGCGCCGAGTTGCAGATGCAGGATTTCGGTACGGAAAAGATTGAAGAAGAAGTGCGCACAATATTCCCCGACGTTAAGGTTGCACGGTTAGATTTCGACAATGTTAAAACGCGCAACGCTATAAGCCGATTGTTGACGGAGTTTGAATCCGGCGAGACACAGATATTGATTGGTACTCAAATGATTACAAAAGGATTAGATTTCGCCCGCGTCAGCGTTGTAGGGATTTTAAACGCCGACGAGATGCTCAACAATCCCAACTTTCGTGCTTACGAAAGGACATTTCAAATGATTGCCATGGCAAGCGGCAGAGCAGGCCGACGCGAGCGGCAAGGATTAGTAGTAGTACAGACGTCACAGGCGGATAATCGGTTGCTTAACAGCGTTTTAATATACGACTACCGCTCAATGGCCGAAATGGAACTTAAAGAACGGTACGATTTCGGCTATCCGCCTTATACTCGCCTGATAATTATGGTTTTACGATGTAAAGATGAGAAAATCCTTGATTATATTGCCGAAATGTATGCCTCCAAACTTCTTGCGCTGTTCGGAAAAGGTGTTTCGATGCCGCTTACACCGCCTGCCGGTCGCGTTAAAAACCTGTATATAAGGCATATAACCCTCAAAATAGATGTTACGTTAACGCTCGCCGAATCGCGCCGTATCCTGTCGCAAGTATATTCGGAAATGAAACAAACAAAAGACTTTACCAAAATCATCCTGCATTATGACGTTGACCCGCTGTAGGGAATTAAGAATTAAAAATTAAAAATTTATTCAGATGAAAAAAGTATTATATCTTGCAAGTATTGCATTGTGCCTGTCGGCATGTAAGCCGAACAACGACACCCGAACGTCTGGCGACAAAATAACCGTAGCCTGTTATTACTTCCCCAACTACCATTGTGGCGATCCTCTCAATACCCTGAATAAGGGCAAAGAATGGAGCGAATGGGAATTAGTCAAAACAGCCCGTCCCCGTTTTCCCGGACACCGGCAACCCAACATTCCGGCTTGGGGATATGG
>JAITHS010000231.1 GCA_031279875.1 Tannerella sp. | reverse complement strand
TTTTTGAATTAATATTCGGATGCAAAGATACGAACTTTTTTTTCGTTCCTGCATTTTTTTTGTTTTTTTCATGTTCTACAACATGTTTTTTGATAATCGTTTGAGTATAAGGGCATAATAATACCACGATAATGGATGACGGTACCCCAAACCCTTGCAGTGGTTTTAAACCCTGCAAGCGGTTTGCAGAAAGCAGAAAGCAGAAAGTACCACGTCATTGCGAGGAACGAAGCAATCCGGCGTGCTTTTTCCTTCCGGATTAATTCCTGTATTCCGGATTGCTTCGTTCCTTATAATGACGAATGCCCTGTGTGTTAATACCCTTGTAATGATGCAGTTAAGCGAAAAACGTCATTGGTAGCAGTAATGATAGCTCCAAACGATAGGTAATGACGGAACCACGAAGTCTCGCAGGGACGACACTTTATTAACCGGTGACTTTAGTCTCCGGTGAGAGTAGTCATCATATCAACAATAGTCCCGCATGGGACGACACTTGGTTACGCCGCATACAAGGGTTGTTGCCGAAAACCGCTTGCAGTGGTTTTTAACCGCTGCAAGGGTTTGGGGCTTGGCCTCACGGCACATAAGTAAATTTAAGTGTACGTATGTTGTGAGCGCCGACTACGAAGTAGTATTTCAACTTTTGGACGCCTGCTTCGAGGGCAATCGGTTGCGGTACGATATCCCAACCGTAGGCACCCCAGCCACCGGTGTTAGACGCCGGCAGAGGACCTGTCCGGTCAACGCCGTTGACTTCTATACGAAAACGACCGGTAGTATTCGGGCTTGCCTGTTCTACTTGTACCTGATAATTGCCTGCCGTATGCACTTCGACGGTATATTGCAGCCATTCGCCATTGCCTGTCCAACCAATGTTAGGGTTAGCACTGTTTTCCATATCGACGGCACCGCTGGCGTTATCACCGTTATTAGCGCGATAGGCAAAGTTTCCGCTGTTACCGGTATCGTTATCGTGAAAAGCATAGCCTTCGCCGCCAAGGTCGAAATCCACAACCGGAAGGATAAGAGGCGCTGCCGACGAAAGGATGTGCGGCCCTTTAAACGGACGAGTATAGGCTACCGATACGCGTACTGTTTTGGTAAATGCACCGCATGAGCAAATGACATCTGTCTCGCCTTCGAGGATACCGGTAATATCACCGGTAGAATTAACATTAGCGACGTCGATATCGGAAGTTTTCCACGTAATAGTTTCAAAATCATTTGCGTTGTCGGGGATACGGGTAGCGATGACAGCCGCCTTTGCGCCGGGCGTCAATTCCACATACGTTAGGTTGATATTCAGTCCGGTAAGAGGTATCTTCCTTACCACGTCGAGACCCATTTTGGTTGTAAGCCCGTCGCCGTTAACAATGATATTAGTATAACCTTCACCGACAGCGGTAACAAGACCGTTTGACGATACCGTTGCTATGTCGGCGTCTTCGCTTGTCCACGTATAAGAGCCTTCGGAAGGGCTGACAGTCAGTTGCAGCGTTTCGCCGATAAACAGTTTCGCCACCTGACGGTCGATAAAAATAGCATGTTCAACAGGAGTACGTTCGGCATCGACACATTTTGTCATGGTCATTGCCGTCATGCAAAACAGCGCTGTTAGAGTTGATTTTATTATTTTCTTCATATTCGTTTCGGTTTTAATAGTTAGACCAGTCATAAGTATCATCCGATTTAGCGTTAAATTCATAGCGCAATTCTTCGCGTATCTCTTTTTCGGTATTGTCGAAAGTATAGCGATAGTGAAGCAGAAAAGTTTTAAACGTTTTAAAGCCGTCGTTATCAACTCTAAACACATTAGGATAATCGGGGTCGCCGTCTATCTGTGTTATGTCGAGATTGGCGTAAGACCTGATTTTAACCTTGTTATCGCTTTGAACCTCTGCTATGAAAGCGCCTTTGCGCAAGGTAACAATGTTGGATTGATAAATTTCGTTACCTGCCATGCAACGCACTTCGTTCTTGCTTATCGGAGCGATGTTTTTCGTACCCGGCACTTCGATAGTAGAGCCGCTCATAGTGAGGCGGCCGCGCATTGAATAGTAGGTTGTGCCGTCGCCGAGAGCATAGCGATTTTTGGTGCGCACACGATAAAGAATAAAACTTTTGTCGGGATTGCACTCATACGTATTGTAGGACGTAACGCGGAGGGCTATAAAATAAGCCGAATCGGGCGACAATCCTTCGGGGCGTATTTTGACAAATATCTTTCCGCTTATTTCTCCTGCGGGGATAACGAGCGTCGTTGATTCGAGATCATACTTGTTAGCAGGCATTTGCGGATAATACTTTGATACGTCAACGTCAAACGATGCGACGTTGAAATCGTGTATTAAAGAGGGATCTTCTACCAACTGTATCTTTACTTCTTTGTCGGTAGGGTTTGTGCCACCCATTGAAGCGGAGATATAGCCGACAGATTCCGGCTGTTCGAGGTCATGAAACTTGCGCGATACATTGTCGTTTTCGCTCACAAGGGCGAATACGTTTTTGTATTGCTCTTTGGTAAATACTCCGTCGCGGTCGCACGATATAGCCGCCAGTAACGGAAAAACTATTATTAAATATCTTATTTTCATATTATTCTTATTATTATTAAACTTTAATCTTCCCATCCCGGATTCTGGTCAAGCGAAGGCAAACGTCTTACTTCGGTAAGCGGTATCGGAACAAATGCGAGGCGTTTATTCACTATTCTTGCGCCTACGCGCGAAGTATTAGGTATAACACGGCGGTAAAAGCCTGTTTTTGAGGCATCAACGTTCATACCGGTCATCGGTACGCTTTCGACTTCTTCCATGATACCCCAGCGGCGCACATCGAAATAGCGGCTGTTTTCATGCAGCAGTTCTTTCATGCGTTCTTTCTCTATTTGGTCTTGTACTTCGGTAGCGTTTGCAAGTTGAGACGATGAAAGTCCGGGCATTCCGGCGCGGTGGCGCACCTGATTGAATGCTTTCTTTATCTCGTCGGTATTGCGGCTGACGGTATATTCGGTTTCGCCTAACTTGACGGTATGCGCAGTAGTCAGATTGTTAAGAGCTTCGGAGTACATCAACAGTATATCGGCATATCGTATCATAGCGTAGGCCTTTTCCATTCGGCGGGCATTGTCCATCGTCCAGGCATCGGCGGGGTGGATAAACTTTGTTATCACGTAGCCGGTAGGCGGATAGTTGAGCGGGTCGGTAGAAGAGAGGCGTCCGTTGTTAGCGTCGTAATAGTAGTTGATGCGCTGGTTGTAATATCCTGATGATGTACACGACGTCATAGGCCAGAACCGTTCGCTGAAACCGATAGACGCATAGAAGCGCATCTCACGGTTTACGTACATGTTAAACACCTGATCTAACAATCGATAGCCGGAGAACGTCTGCACAGCGGTAGTAAAACCTTCTTCGGAATAAGGATAGCGCGTGCTGGCATCGCTGATAGAGCGTCCGTCAATCATTGAATAATTGTCGATGATTTTTTGCGGTACCGCCATACCGTTCCAGCCTCCGGCCGAGTTTGGAAACGACATCTGGGTATTATTCTGTATAGTGCCGCTGCGACGCGCCCAAACGTATTCCACATTAGTAGGTATGATAGCTTCGCCGGTGAATATTTCCGAGTATGAGCGGAAATGGTCTATCCCTGCTGCGCCGCCGTCGTCCCACGATTTGTAATAGTCGGGGTCGCCGGTGCCTTCGGTTATATCGACGTCTTCGGGCAGTTCGGGTGTCTCTCTGTCGGCAGGTACGGTATATAGTTTGAAAGCGCCCATATCCATAACTCTTTTCGCTGCTGCAGCCGCTAATGCCCAGCGTTTCTCGTCATAGTTCTGCTGTATATATAATACATCGTCGGTAGAACGTCTCCATTTGCCGAAATAAGACTTTGCAGCAGTGCCGCCGTTAAACAGCGGGCTGGCGTGATAAAGCCTCAAACGGGCTATCAATCCGTAGGCGGCGCCTTTTGTAGGACGGCCAAATTCCATGATAGGCAACTGTTGGGGCAGGTAAGAAGCACATAATTCGAGTTCGGAACAGATATATTCTACTGTTTCGTCGTAGGTGTTGCGCGGGCGGTCGTAATATTCAAGTACTTCGTTTGATTTCACTATCTCATCGCCGATAAGGACGGGCGGGCCGAAATTGAGTAACAGATTATAGTAGGCATAAGCGCGTATGAAACGGGTATTGCCGACTATCTCCACACGGTCGTCGTTAGTCAGATCGGCGGCTTCTTCCATGCGGGCAAGAATAGTATTACACTTACGGATAACGCGATACATAGCGTCCCACTGATTTGAAAGAGAATAACCGTTAGAAGCTGTTATTTCGCCAAGCACAAAACGCATTCCATTGTAATTATGTTGAGTACCGTAAACGGTAAAGGCTTCGTCGGTAGCTAACGGGCCGGGAGTGTAGGTGTTCTGATGCAAACTGCCTTCGTCGGTAAACTGCGACGCCGTAGCCCACATATAAGCCCTTACATATCTTGCCTGCGCAAAGACGCTATCAAGTTTCAATTCATCGCTGAAATATTCGGCAGTATCGAGATAGTTTGCGCATGATGAGGCGAATAGCAATGTTATGACCGGTAATAATAATTTTGTTTTACTTTTCATTTTCTTAATAATTAAAAGTTGATAATTACAGATTTATAAACAATTGTACAGCAAAAGTCGTAGGGATGGGATAAACGACGCCGTTATAGCGCGCCTGTTCCGCTTCAAAGAGTTTAACATTATCCCATGAATAAAGATTATTGCCGACAAACTGAATGTCAAGCGATGAAACGCCGATTTTCTTCATTATCTTATGTTTCAAATTATAGTTGAGAGTAATCTCATCAATTTTCAGATAACGCGAATCTCCTTGCCAAAAAGTTGACAGTTGGGAGTTGTTGTTGTTATAGCCGTATTGCATTCGCGGAAACAAAGCGTTAGGGTTCTCGGCATATTTCGGGTCTATACCGTTTTCTTCGGCATATTTCTTTGGTATCCAGCGGTTGGCCGGTTCTTTTGTCAATGACAGTACGTTGCCTGATACTCCGTCGCGGAACGGTACGTAACCGGTGCCGTTGCCGCTATATCCGACGCGAAAATAGTCTGTCTTGCCGGTACCTTTGAAACGCAGCCCGAAAGTAAAGTTCTTATAAACATATTCCAAACCCAATCCGTACATCACTAATGGTGTAGGGCTGTATGAAAGCGGCACGCGGTCGTCGCTATTGATTTGACCGTCGCCGTTAACATCTCTGTATTTGATGTCTCCGGGCATTACGGTGCCGAAAGTCTGAATAGGACTTGTATCTATATCCAACTGATCTTTAAACAGCCCGAGAGATACCAAACCGCGCACGTTGCCGAGCGGATATCCTGTGGCTTCCTGATAAGGATAGCGCGGATTGGCTTCTTCCCAGTTCTGAACCATGTTACGGGCGTAAGTATAGTTACCTCTTATAGTAAACGACTGATGTTCATTGATTTTTTGACTGAAACTGATTGTGCCGTCGGAACCGTAACTGACCATCTTGCCGATATTACCGAAAGGCATGTTAGTCAAACCGGCGTAGGAAGGCACCTGAACGCGCTGCTGAAAAATACCGTCGCGCTGGTCATGGAAAATATCAAACACTACCTTTATCTTTTCATCCCAGAAATCGGCGTCAATACCAAAGTCGGCTTTAGTCGCCACTTCCCATTGTAGATTGTCGGCACCGACGATAATTTCCGACACGCCTTCAACGCCATACGAACCCCACGGGCTGGTATCAAACGAACTAACCATTGTAAGATAAGGAAAGCGGCGCGACGTCAGACGGTCGTTACCTACTGTTCCGTATGAGCCTCTGAATTTGAGGAACGATATCCACGGGAGTTTTTCTTTGACGGTTTCATACGATGTCGGCACCCAGCCGAGCGCTATCGAAGGGAATAAGCCGTACTGACGTCCGGGCTGGAAGTTCTCGCTACCTGTATAGCCGAAATTAAAGTCTATCATGTACGTATCGTCGTAGTTGTAGGTCAGACGGCTTGACACGCCTTGATATCTCATCGGAATAGCACTCAAATTTGACACCGCATCATTGGACTCTTTCTGGTCGCTGATATAATAATAAACAAGACCAGATACGCGATGTATGTTATTTAACACCTTATCATAAGTAATGGTACTTTCCAAATGATATTTTCGGAATTGACCGGTACTTTTGACATAGTTTGCCGGAGTAGCCGATACTCGCTTGATAGTGATAAGTTCGCCCGCTTGACTTCGACCTACCGCCTGATACTGTTCGGGTCGAATGAAACGTCCTTCACTGAAACGGCTTGTAACATCATAAGCACCCTGAGCGCGAAATTTCAATCCGTCAAGTATCATTGATAAATCCTGATTTAAAGAGAGAGTAAACTTACCCTGAAAATTCTGGTCGGAACGTTTTCCCATACGGTTTATCATCACATAAGGCGACATTCCGGCATCTCCACTTACCGCCGGCAACTGACCGTTGGAATATATTACGGGTAAACGTAGCGGAGTAATCGCCGACTGTGCCATCCATATTAAGTCGGTATTACTGACGCCCGGATTGTCGAGCATGGTCAGATAGCCGTCGCTGCCGAAATAGATTGTCGTTGTAGGCGACAGTTCGAGGTCGATGTTCGCACGATAACTATATGTATTATAACCGACATTGGAAGCGTACGGACTTTTTCTATCAACCTTATAAGCAGCATCTTCGCCGCTACCTCCCAGAGAGATGTAATATTTAGCCGCCGTAGCGCCACCGCGCGCACTTACGAAATAACTGCGACGGAAGAAATCACGCTTCAATATCTCGTCCTGCCAACTCACGTCGGGGTATATGTCGAGGTCGCTGCCGTCGCGTATAATATCAAGTTCGATTGGCGTATATAACGGCGTTTCGTTACGTAATTCACGCGCTTCGTTTGCGAGAAGAGCGTAGTCGTAGGCACGCAGATATTCCGGTACGCGCGTCAGATGAGACAACTGATAATTGACGCGCCCTTGAATACTAAGTTTGCCCGCCTCGCCGCGTTTTGTTGTTACCAAAACGACGCCGTTAGCGCCGCGTACTCCGTAAACGGCTGTTGCGGAGGCGTCTTTCAACACCGAGAAACTCTCAATGTCGGCAGGATCTATTGAGTTGATATTGCCTTCCAAACCGTCAATTAGCACTAATGCGCTACTGTTGGCTCCGAATGTTCCTATACCGCGCACCCAGAACTCTGCAATGTTTCTGCCCGGCTCGCCGCTGTTCATCATTGAGATAACACCCGCCGTACGTCCGCCCAGAAGATTGGCAACAGATGTAGTAGGCGTCTGCAACGAACCTACATCAACCTGTGTAACAGCTGCTAATGATGATATTTTGCGCTGTTTGCCCAACGCCGTTACTACAACTTCGTCGAGTTTAGATGTCGTTTCCGCTAACGTTATGTTGAGATCCTGTTTCTCTTCCGTTACAAGATATTCAAAAGGGTCGAAGCCGATATAAGAAAAAATAATAACATCACCTCTCTGCGCCTTAATGGAGAACTTACCATTCTCGTCGCTCGACGTACCGATTGTTACCTTGTTTTTCTGGTATATAGAAACGCCTGCCAATACTTCGCCCATTTCGTCCTTAACCGTTCCCTGCATTGTAAAGGTCTTGTTTTGTTGAGCCGAAACAGTAACCGACGTTATTAGCATACATATTATTAATAGTCTTTTCATTTAATAAAGTTTTAAGGTAAATAATCAGTTAATACTCAATTTGCGCACGCGACTATTGCCGTTGTCGGCTATGTAAACCGTACCGTCCTGCGCAATACCTATTCCGCGCGGGTTTTTAAACAGTGCGTCTTCCTTGCCGCCATCTTTCCATCCTGATGTGCCGGGCATGCCGAGAACGGTTTCTACCATCTTTTCCGGCGTTATGCGCCTTATGCAGTGGTTGCCGAAGTCGGCTACGTACATGTTTCCGTCGGCATCGCAGAATATTTGCGCCGGTTGCCGAAACTGCGCATTCTCTAATTTGCCGTCTCTGTGTCCACCGCTTGCGATAGGCGCCGAGACAAGTGTAAATGTGCTTGCCGGATCTTCCGCATTAACGTCCATAGTGCATATACCGTGAGCCGTACCGCCACCGCCGTTGTTCCACATCGAGATGTAGAGGATGCCGGGCTGCGTTGGATCGAACGTCAAACCGTAACTGTCGCCCTGCGGCGTCATGCCGACAAACTCGGCTTCATAGTTGATAGGGTTGATTTTCATTACCTGACCGTAATAGAAACGGGTGTAGATATAACTGTCGTCGGGATTGACTACCATACAGTGTTTCCACCCGTTTGCCGGACGGGCGACGTTGTCAGGCCACTTAAATTCTCTGAAACGCGGAGCCCAGAACTCACGCGGGTCCATGGTTATAAACGAGCCTACCGTCGTTTCGGTTGCTACCGAAATGACACCCGTTGCCGGATCTGCTGCGGGTATATTGCTTACTACGCTCTGTATCAGTACTAACTCGTTGTTTTTTTCATCTATGCGGCACAGGTTTGTGTTACAGTCGCACGATGTTCCGCGCGTAGAGATGAAGATGTTGTCGTCTTTGTCAACACACAGATAACGCGCCGGCAACTGGGCGACCGTCAAATCTCCCTGAACCAGAGGATCTTCAACACCGTTACCGGCAATCGTCGTTACCATAATCGATGTCTTGTAATAGAACGAGGCTGTGTAGGACAGCGAATCCTTACCTGATATCACAACCGAAATAGTACATGTATCTCCCGGAAGTCTCGGCGCCTGTACGTACATACGTGTACCGGTAGAACCTATTACAGCCGCCTGTCTCTGATTGAAATACACTTTGACCTGACTTACGTCCGTAGGCATATTTTCGCCGGTCAACAACACTTGTTCCTGAAACTTGCCCGAATCAGGATAAAATGTCAACAGTTTGGTCGGTTTCGACGGGTCGTAAACCGATGGGTCTTTGTCTTTGTCGCTGTCGCCGCATGAATAAACCTGCATCAACCCGCCGACAAGTAACAGACACATTAATAAGTACTTTATTATTCCTTTCATAAAATTGATTAATATATATTAGTTATTAGAATGCCCGCAAATTTACACACATATATCTGAACAAAAAAAAAAAAACGTTAAATAAACTTAATCCAAATGTTAATTTTTTTCCTATGAAAAGGAATGACGATACCACGTCATTGCGAGGAACGAAGCAATCCGGCGTGCCTTTTCCTTCCGGATTACTTCCTGTATTCCGGATTGCTTCGTACCTACCAATGACGGACGTAAGCTCCAAACCACTTGCAGGGTTTAAAACCACTGCAAGGGTTTGGGGAACCCGTCTCGCAATGACGGACGTAAGTTCCAAACCACTTGCAGGGTTTTTCAACCGCTGCAAGGGTTTGAGGAACCCGTCTCGCAATGACGGACGTAAGCTCCAAACCACTTGCAGGGTTTAAAACCACTGCAAGGGTTT
>JAITHS010000144.1 GCA_031279875.1 Tannerella sp. | reverse complement strand
GTGCAATTTTATCTATGATTTTGTTTTTTATTGCTTCTTACTTTATCAGACCGGACGAAACCATAATATCTTACTTATTCGGTTCGTTATTTTTTGCAATCTTATTTGCGACAAGTATGAGATCTCTTGAAAAAAAGATGCGCGCTAATCTGCTTGACAAAGACATTTACATGAATGACAAAATTATTAGCAAGGGATTGATGAACTGTCAAAAAGGCATAATGTCGGAAGGAGGAGCAGGATATCTTCTGACTGACAGATTCGTATTTCATCCTCATAAATTAAATTTCTCAACGAAAGACCGGATTTTTTTATTGTCGGAAATCGAACGGATACAGCCTTATAAGGTTATTCCTCTATTTAGCAGTGGATTAAAGATTGTTTTGAAATCCGGTAAAGAGGAAAAATTTGTTCTCGACAGGAACGATGCATTATATAAAAAACTGTTAGTATCTATAAATTAAACGCTTTTTTATGTTTATGCCGGTTGATATAAGATTTGCATTTAATTGACATTTGATTGACATATACTATAACAATGACTAAACAAATAGAATTATCCGACCGCACGCTCGGAGACTGGCTTGAATACTGGGCGGAAACGACGCCCGACAAAGAATATATCGTTTATTCCGACCGCAATCTGCGTTTTACGTGGAAGCAGTTCAACGAGAGGGTTGACGATATGGCTAAAGGATTGATTTCCATAGGAGTAACTAACGGCACACACGTCGGGATATGGGCTACTAACGTACCGGACTGGCTGACGTTTCTCTTTGCAGCCGCAAAAATCGGCGCCGTAGCCGTAACGGTCAACACAAGTTACAAACAAACCGAACTCGAATATCTGATGAAAGACTCTGATATTCACACACTTTGTATTACCGAAGGAGTATTTGACGGCTCTTATGTGGATATGGTTTACAGCATGTTGCCGGAGTTGAAGACCTCGCAACGCGGTTATTTCGCTAACGAGAAATTTCCGCAGGTCAAGAACGTCGTATTCATCGGTCAGGAGAAATATCGCGGCATGTACAACACTGCCGAACTGCTGCTGCTCGGACAAAATGTTGCTGACGAGCGCTTTAACACCATGAAAACGAAAGTCAAATGCCACGACACCGTCAACATGCAATACACCTCCGGTACGACCGGTTTCCCCAAAGGCGTGATGTTGAGCCATCACAACATTGCCAACAACGGCTTCCTGACAGGCGAACACATGCACTTTACAGCCGACGACAAACTGTGCGTCTGCGTGCCGCTGTTTCATTGCTTCGGCGTAGTGCTGGCAACGATGAACGTCTTGACGCACGGCTGTACGCAAGTAATGGTGGAGCGTTTCGACCCGCTCGTCGTCCTTGCGTCAATCCACAAAGAGCGCTGCACAGCCCTCTACGGCGTGCCGACAATGTTTATAGCCGAATTGAGCCACCCGATGTTCGACATGTTCGACCTCACATGCCTGCGTACCGGCATCATGGCCGGCTCGCTTTGTCCGATAGAACTGATGCGGAAAGTCAACGAAAAGATGTTCATCGAAATAACAAGCGTTTACGGACTGACGGAATCGTCGCCCGGCATGACCCACACGCGCATTGACGACCCTTTCGACGTGCGATGTACAACCGTCGGACGACCGTTTGAGTTTACCGAAGTGGCTGTGATTGACCCCGAAACAGGCGAGCATCTGCCCGATGATGTGCAAGGCGAACTCTGCTGTCGCGGCTACAACGTGATGAAAGGCTATTATAAAAACCAAGAAGCGACAGAAGAAGTGATTGACAAAGACGGTTTTCTGCATTCCGGCGACCTCGGCAAACGCGACGCCAACGGCAACTATCTCGTTACGGGACGAATCAAAGACATGATAATACGCGGCGGTGAAAATATCTATCCGCGTGAAATAGAGGAGTTTCTGTATCATCTTGAAGGAGTCAAAGACGTGCAGGTTGCCGGCATACCGTCGGAAAAGTACGGCGAAGAAGTAGGCGCGTTCATCATCCTCCACGACGGCGCGACGCTGACCGAAGAAGAAGTCCGCGAATACTGCCGCGGCAAGATAGCACGCCACAAAATACCGCGCTATGTGCTTTTTGTTACGGAATATCCCCTGACAGGCAGCGGAAAGATACAGAAATTCAAACTGAAAGATGTAGGATTAAATATGCTCAAAGACAAGGGAATAGAAGTAATATAATCACTCTATTATGTAAAGATACACATTTTTTTTGAAAAAACAAAAAAAAATTCATACCTTTGCGGCGCAAATTTAATAAAAAATATGAAAGTATATGTTTACCCCGGTCAGGGGTCGCAATTTATGGGCATGGGAAAGCAGATGTACGAACAAAACGACCGTGCAAAAGACATGTTCGAGCAAGCAAACGACATTCTCGGATTTAGAATTACCGACATAATGTTTGCCGGTACCGATGACGAATTGAAGCAAACAAAAGTTACGCAACCGGCTGTGTTTCTGCATTCTGTGATATTATCAAAGATTTGGGGTAAGATGTTTACACCCGCAATGATGGCAGGACACTCGTTAGGCGAGTTTTCGGCGCTCGCCGCATCGGGAGCGCTATCGTTTGAAGACGGTCTGAAACTCGTCTCACAGCGCGCTTACGCCATGCAAAAGGCCTGCGAAATGCAACCCTCTACTATGGCGGCTATCATCGGGCTGGCCGACGAGATTGTAGAAACCGTTTGCCGACAAATCACCGATGATATTGTCGTTTGTGCCAACTACAACTGCCCCGGCCAGATAGCCATATCCGGCACCGAAACAGGCATCGACCGTGCTTGTGCCATGCTGACGGAAGCAGGCGCTAAAAGAGCGCTAAAACTTAAAGTGAGCGGCGCTTTCCACTCGCCGTTGATGGAACCGGCACGCAACGAACTCGCCGACGCTATCGCCGCTACGTCTTTTAATACCCCGATATGTCCTATATATCAGAATGTTACGGCATTGCCTTCGACAGACACCAAAATTATTAAGGATAATCTGATAGCGCAACTTACAGCGCCGGTCAAATGGACGCAAACAGTCAGAAACATGATTTCCGACGGCGCCGACCATTTCGTCGAACTCGGTCCGGGTAAAGTATTGCAAGGTCTAATCCTCAAAACCGATAACTCCGTTACTGCCGAAAGTTATCAGGAGAAAATTACAACCGATTAGTGATTAATATCGGATGAAAGAAATATACGATAAAAACACAATAGAATTTGTGCAGGTGGCACTTGAATATTGTGCTATGATGGAAAGTGTGAGCAAGACGTCGTTGCCGACATTTGTAGATAAAGCAGTGAAAATAATGCCGTTACTATATCTTAAAGGCGTCCTGTTGCCGACCGTAGAAGAGCCGGAAGACGACCGCGAACCGGAAAAATTTATTACGGAAACGACCTATAACGCAATACGTTACGGATTGGAAGAACTGTTCGGAAATGACGACACGTATCTCGAAACGTTTCATCCCGACATACGTTACAGCGACACCCCTATCGCAGTATCCATTTCGGAATCTCTGACAGATATTTATCAAGACATCGGCAATTTTATCGCACTTTTCAGGACAGGCAACGAAAACGTCATGACACAGGCACTTTATATCTGCCGCGAAGATTTTCGTCTGTATTGGGGTCAGAAACTGCTTAACGCCCTGAAAGCCATTCATAATGTGTATATTAACAATTATTGAAAAATGATATTTGCCAACTCTATTACCAAAGAAGACATAGACCTGATGCCGCGAGAGGTGTTTGAAGGGCGTATTGTTGTGGTAGAAAACGACAAACAACTCGACCGTGCTATCAAAGTGCTGTCGTCGTGTCCCGAAATCGGCTTCGATACCGAAACACGACCCAGTTTTTCCAAACAGACACATTACAAAACGGCGCTGATGCAACTCTCAACAATTGATACCTGCTTCCTGATACGCCTCAACAAGTTTCTCAAAATATCCCCGACGCTCGAACAATTTATCATAAACGAGAACGTCAAAAAAATCGGACTATCATTGAGAGATGATTTCAACGGGCTGAACGGTATCAAACGCATCGCTCCGGGCAATTTTATCGACCTGCAAAACTATGTGTGCCGATTTGGTATCGAAGAATTGAGCCTGCGCAAAATTTACGCCATATTATTCGGCAAGAAAATCTCAAAACGCGACCGACTGACAAACTGGGAAGCATGTCAACTGACGGAAGCCCAAAAACAGTATGCCGCATTAGATGCGTGGTCTTGCCTCAAAATCTACAAATATTTAGAATCAATACGATGAATTACAGCAAATTATATCTCAAACCGAAAAAAGAAGATTCGCTGTTGCGATTTCACCCGTGGGTGTTTTCGGGAGCAATAAAAGCCGACGTGCCGGTTCAAGAATTTGCATCCCGAAACGCGCTTGTAGAAGGCGACATCGTTGAAGTATATAGCACAGACGGTTGTTTTCTCGGCGTCGGACATTATCAGCCCGGCAGCATCACGGTACGTATCCTGTCGTTTGAACCGGAAGAAATCAACATCGCTTTCTGGGAAAAACGCATTCGCGACGCATACAGGCTTAGATGCACACTGGGGCTTGTTGACCGTCATGGCCTCGCTCCTCGCAACGACGCTAATGCAGAACTCGCAAATCGTAATAACATCTATCGCCTCATTCACGGCGAAGGCGACATGCTTTCCGGTCTTATCATCGACATCTACGGCCAAACAGCTGTTATTCAAGCACATTCGGCAGGTATGCACTATGCCCGAAAAGATATTTCGGAAGCGCTGAAAAACGTTTACGGCTCACAACTTCAACGTATTTATTACAAATCCGAAGGCACACTGCCGTTTAAAGCCGACCTCCGCGAAGAAAACGAATATCTCTGCGGCGCCGACAGCAAAGAAGCGCATGTAGCCACAGAAAACGGCTTGACGTTTCATATCGACTGGCTCAAAGGACAAAAAACGGGCTTCTTTATCGACCAGCGCGACAACCGCATGTTGCTCCGACAGTATGCCAAAAACCGCTCTGTCCTCAACATGTTTTGCTACACCGGCGGCTTCTCGGTTTACGCCCTGCAAGGCGGCGCAAGCATGGTTCATTCGGTTGACAGTTCCGCCAAAGCCATCTCGCTGACCGACGAAAACATCAATCTCAACTTCCCCGACGACCTTCGACACAAATCTTTCGCCGAAGATGCTTTCAAATACATGACAACTATTGATAATCAATATGATATTATCATCCTCGACCCACCTGCTTTTGCCAAGCGACAAAACGCTCTCCATAACGCCCTGCAAGGATACCGCAAACTTAATGCTCTGGCATTCAACAAAATACGTTCGGGAGGAATACTTTTCACCTTTTCTTGTTCGCAGGCTGTAAGCCGTCAGGACTTCCGGCTGGCAGTATTCACTGCGGCAGTACAGTCGGGACGCACCGTCCGCATACTTCACCAAATGACCCAGCCCGCCGACCATCCCATCAACATCTGCCACCCCGAAGGCGAATATCTCAAAGGTTTAGTCCTCGCGGTCGATTAAGTTTTTATTTCGGTTT
>JAITHS010000129.1 GCA_031279875.1 Tannerella sp. | reverse complement strand
CAGTACCCGTCATCGATTGAAAATGAAGAACTTAACTCGCTCCTGACCACTATCCGCAATCAGGATTACGAGATTGAAAAGTTAGAAAAGAAAGTGGCGGAGCTGGAAAAGTCGAAAGTTGAGTGAAAATTTATTAGTTTTCAATTTCTTATGAGATTTCCAATGGCATAAAGCGGATAAACTTTTATTTTGTCGTATTCGGCAAAATTTTCAAGTGAGGTGCGGATGCCATATTCGCTGTTTTTTTCTTTCATAAACAGGTGCAAACTTTGCATTGCGCCCTGATTACCGGCTTTCACTTCAATTGGCAAAATTTTGTCGCTTTTCTGAATTAAGAAATCGACCTGCGCATTGCCGTTTCGGTTTTCGCGCTGCCAACAATAGAGCGACACAGGACTGTAACAAGATGAATTTT
This sequence comes from Tannerella sp., assembly GCA_031279875.1. GTDB lineage: Bacteria > Bacteroidota > Bacteroidia > Bacteroidales > Tannerellaceae > Tannerella. The sequence continues at coordinate 9,806 of JAITHS010000129.1, read as the reverse complement.
TTACTAACTCGTGAGCCACAAAAACTTCGGCAAGTGCGCCGTTATTCACGCTTTTAAAATCTTCGGCAAACAAAATATCAGTCAGATTTAAGCCCAAAATATGCTGAAATAGCCCTGTGTCAAACAAGAACATCCGTTTAAATTTGGTGTTTACTTCTGCGCCAAGAGGAATACCATTGGAAGATGTATGCGTAACAGGATACGCCAGGCCAGCCATTATAAGCAAGTCCAGCGCCTGCTTAACTTGTTTGTTTCCTGTACCAACAGCAGCGTGTTCATACACAAACTTACCATCTGCCTGATGTGCCACCGAATCAAACACTTCGTTGATGCGGGTGGCAGGTATGCGTTTGCGATATTTGGCAAAATCGCTACGCAACGAAACTAACAAACTCGCAATAATCATCTGACAATCAAGTATATTTTCTGTTGCAACATATTCGGCAACCACTTCGGGCATTCCACCTGTGAGCATAAAAATTTTCAGAAGTTTAAGCAACTCTTTATGTACACTTTCAAAGATCGGATTTCCGGGACTTGCTTCCTGTATGGCTTCTGCCCACATACCCTTACCCATAGCATACAGAAATTCCTCAAAAGAGAAAGGGTACATAAACAGCGAAGTAACCCTGCCTACCGCAAAAGAGGGAATTTCTTCGAGCGCAAATTCGAGCAGCGAACCGGCGGCAACAAGATGTAAATCGGGCATTTTTTCGTAAAAAAAACGTAGTTTTGACAATGCAGGCAAACAACGCTGAATTTCATCAAGAAAAAGTAACGTTTCGCCGACCACAATCGGCACTCCTGTTGCAACCGACAATTTTTTGCAAATTTCCTGCGGCGAAACACCCGGCTCAAAAAGCGATATTATTTTCTCTTCCACATCTTCAAAATTTATTTCCAAATAATATTTGAACTGCTTTGCCAAATGCCTTACAGCAGAAGATTTGCCAACCTGCCTTGCCCCGCGCAACAGCAAAACCTTTCGGCGCGGATTGTCTTTCCAAATCAAAAGTTCTTTATCTACATTTCGAAAAAGATATTTTTCTTTTGCCATTTTTTTTATTATTAGTTTTATTTTGAGGTGCAAAGATAATATTTTTTGGGGAAAATGACAAATTTCGTACCCAAAAAAAAAGACAAAATGACAAAATTCGTACCCGAAAGCAAACTATTTTAGAAGTTCCCTTTGATATTTGTCATAACAAGTATTCCAATATCGTATTCAACGGTGTCGCGTGTAACGATTGCCGTTGGGACGTGGTATGGCGCAACAGTATTGAGCATCGTAGCACGCGACAAATGGCGCGGCGACCACACGTCGGTACCGACCCGAATGCCGACAGATACAAGCGAATCAAGTTTGGAAACATCTTCGTACAGTTTGAAAGACCTCGCCGGATTGCGGTAGCGGAGCATGTTTTCGACTGTCCGCAGGTCGAAAACGCAGTATGTTTCCTGCGGATGCCGCTCAATATATCTTACAACGGCTTTTTCAGGCGTCATTTCGAGGAAATGCGACGGTATGACGGCAAATGATATATTCCATAGCAGTAGAGCAACGGCAAAAGGGGCAATAGCGGTTTTGACCTGATAATGAGCAGTATAAAACAATACCAGCGCAAAAGGTAGCATGACCATAAATTCGGCATTTCCCGAAGAACCTGCGGCAAAAAGCAACTGCAAACCGAATATCATCAGATGACACTTGCCGAACATCGTGTCATGTTGCTCCGAATGGCGAAATATGCGTCTGTATATCAGCATATTATAAACTATCAAGCCGATACATACGCCCGCTACGGCAAGCAACAGCGGATATTTTTCAACAAGAGGAAGCATATTGCCGTGAACCTGAAAAAAAGTGCGCACAAGGTTTACGGGCGTTAGATATAAACTTCTGATACCGAGATTATAACTCACATTAGAGTTGTGAAAATACTCGTAAAAGATAAAATCGAAAAAACCGGTCGAATTGCCCGGAAAAAGATTAAAAACAAGCAGATAAACAGCCGGTACCATGCAGGAAACGAGCAGATATTTTGCCGTCGGTAATTTACTTCTGTTGCTTATAAAGATGTAAATGAGCAGCCCTGCCCACCAGAAAACGTGTATCTGATGAAAAAGACAAGCCGTTGAAGCAAGCACTCCTGTGAGCCATGCGCGATTAGGATAACGCAAGGCGCACAGACTTGCCTGCAAGGAGAAAAATAGCGGTATGATATATGTCTCGCCCGAAACGGCGTAACGCAGAAAACCGTAACACGAACCCATAGCAAGCAACAAAACGGAAGTTTCGACATAGCCGCATGTATTGCGAAGCAAAGCCCTCATCACCAAAAGACATCCGACAGCAAACAGCGCGTTGATTATCTGATTGAGAATAAGAGTATTATATATGCCGAAAATCTGTGCAACGGCATAGTTAAAAGCATTATAAAGCAGATGATGAGGCATAAAAAGGTCGGAACCTTCGCGCACATTTACTGCATAAGCGGCTATGTCGCCTGTCGGATTATTTGATGGAAGCAAGATATAAATACCTGCTAATAACGCGATTACGAGATAGTCAATATGTCGATGCATATTATAACTGCGGCGGGATGATGTTGATTTCTTTAGGAGCGCCGACAGATGTTGATACTCTGCCGTTTGCATCTTTTACGTGCTTAACGGTAACGATGCCGTAAGGTGTAGGAAATGTACCTTCAGCCATGTCGAGGTCGCCGAGATGAGGGTCGATTTGAATTGTTTTGCAACCGGCGTCAACAACTTTGATACCGAGTATATGTTCGGTCATCCACGCCGTCGGCCCTGAAGCCCATCCGTGGCAAAAACTGTGGCGATATCCGGGGTAGCAATATGCTCCGAAATCGCCGTGAATGTCTTTTTTGCCCGGCGGCGTTATCTCGTCCAAACGTGCTGCATTGACAGTCCAGTCGAGGTCGAAATCTTCCCAAAACGTCGTCGCGCCCATGTCGAGCATTCCTCCCCAGAAACGCCTGATAACGTCGGTAGCTTCGTCGTAGCGTCCTGCGAGAGCCAGCGCTTGCAGCATGTAATAGCCGTAGAATGTGGAAAAACCCTTTGCGCCACCTACCGACACAACGTCGTCGCAGGCTTTTACCGGATCTAAAATACCGGCAAGAGCCATCAACGACGCCCCCTGTTTGAGGCTGTTGTGGTCTTTTATTTTAGCATTCATGCGTTTGATACATGACTGCGCAGTTTGGGCATGTTGAGTGTCGCCGAGAATATTGCACAGTTTTTCAGCATCGCGCATTGCCCAGACTATCAGCGCTCTGTATCCTGCTTCAACGCCTTCTTTATTTGGCGATGACGGCCAGTCAAGAAAACGTTGACTGCTAAGATTCTCTGTTCCGTCATTGGCTATCTTGCTGCTAATCAAGTCGATCAATCCGAGCAGATATTTTTTGTGTTTGTTAAGAAATGTTAAATCACCATTGTGCATATACCAGTCATGGTGGATGATAATATACCAAAGCGAGTATGCGCTCATTGAGTTCATCCATGCAGGCAGCGGATACTGTTCGCAGGCGAGGTCGAGCGAGCGCGTAACGACGTCGTTGTTGCCGAAAACGCTCATTATCGTTGCCACTTCGGGGTGCATATCTCCGAGCCAGACGAGGCGGTCGCGTTTGATACCGTCCCAAAGATATTCCTGCATGTTAAGATGAACGGTATAAGCGCCTGTCATCCAGATTTGGTTCAACCGCTCATCGCTGCACCGAAACGAGCCGAGATACGGTATATCTCTGTATCTCAATATGGCGCGTGCTTCGCGGATGCTGATTTTCGTGTCTTTCCGCAACAGGTCGATGCGCACAAACCGAAAGCCCGTATTGCCGATTTCGATCATACCGTCGCGCGGTATTTCGATGATGATGTCCCGCTTGGCATGGTCGTCGGTAGAAAAGCCGACCTGCCATTTGGAGTTGTCGGTAGTGCTGTTGCACTCGCCGACCGATTCGCCGAAGCGGATGCGCACAAGCGACGGCTCGTTACGCGACGAACTGCCCATGTTTAATTCTAATCCGCCGTGAATTTCCTTGCCGTAGTCGAGCAGGATAGATGCCGTGTCATTGCCTTGAGAGTGCATTATGCAGGCGTTTTTGGTGCCAAGTTCGGCTTGATTTTTGCCTTTGAGCAATAATACGGCTTCGTTAGAGACGGCCGCCTCGCTTGATTTCCAAACGATGCGTTGCGGAGAAATGAAAACTCTCGTCAAAGCGTCGGTTTGAGCCGTAGAATAGTATCCGCTTCCGAAAGCGGGAGGCAGTTGTGAATAAGATAATAAGCTGATATTCAGCAGCAAAAAGATGATAAATGGTAATTTAAATTTGTACATATTGATTAAGTATTTTTTGGCAAAGATACGAATATTTTTTGGAATACACCAAAATTTAAACTAACTTTGCGCCTTATTTTAATACAAAACCCTAATGGGGATACAAACGACGGAACAGCAGCATATTAATGCGACAACTTTCAGGGTATTAGTGGCTTTGAGCGTGATACATTGTATGAACGACGCTTTACAGTCGGTCGTTTCGGCTTCATACCCTATCATTAAAAACGATATGGGGCTGTCGTTCAAGCAAATAGGCTATATCACTTTAACATATCAGATGGCGGCATCGGTTTTTCAGCCTTTGATAGGGTTGCTTTTTGACCGCAAGCCGTCGGCTATTTCGCTACCTTTCGGTATGACATGTACTTTGGCGGGATTGCTTTCGTTGGCTTTTTCCGACACTCTTGCCATGACGCTCGGCTCGGTATTTATGGTCGGCATCGGTTCTTCGACGTTTCATCCCGAAGCATCGCGGCTCACGTATCTTGCTTCCGGCGGCAAACGCGGGCTGGCGCAGTCTATCTTTCAAGTCGGCGGCAATTTCGGCAGCGCTCTCGGTCCGCTGATGGTAGCCGCCATAGTAGCTCCTCATGCGCGTACTAACATAGCCTATTTTGCGATACTTTCGGGGATAGCGCTTCTGGTAATGACGCCTGTTTGCCGCTGGTACAACAGGCGTTTGCGCACGTTTTCATCCGCCGTACACCCGCAAACCGGCGTTCGGACACTCCCATACCCACTCGGCAGAACTATTATCACAATAATTGTGTTGTTGCTGCTGATATTTTCAAAATACGTTTATTTGACAAGTTTGACGAGTTATTTCACGTTCTATCTGATTGAAAAATTTGACGTTACGATACAGCATTCGCAGATTTTCCTCTTTATCTTCCTTATCGCTACTGCAATAGGGACAATTATGGGCGGATCGCTCGGCGACCGTATCGGCCGCAAGTATGTGATATGGATCTCTATACTCGGAACAGCGCCGTTTTCGTTGCTTATGCCGCATGTAGGGTTGGAAATGACGGCTGTGATGAGTTTCTGCGCAGGATTGATACTCTCGTCGGCAATGCCTGCAATACTCGTTTATGCGCAGGAATTGTTGCCCTATAAACTCGGATTGGTATCGGGTTTGTTCTTCGGATTTGCTTTCGGAGTGGCGGGGATAGCGTCCGCAATTCTTGGCAAAGAGGCTGATATTCACGGCATTGAAATGGTTTATAACGTTTGTGCTTACATGCCGTTGCTGGGTATTATTGCCGTTTTTTTACCTGATTTGAAAAAAAGAATATGAACTACTACGAATTAACATTTACTTATGATTCGCCCGCTCCTGATGAGATTGTCGGCGATTTGCTGGCGGCAGCGCTCGGAGATATTGGCTTCGAGAGTTTTGTTATGTCGGAAGCCGGAATGCAGGCTTTTGTTCCCGAAAAGACTTATAATGAGGATGTTTTGCTTGCTTGCCTTGATGATTTCCCGATAGAAAAGACAATTTTTCGTTATGACGCCAAACTTATTGAGCAGCGCAATTGGAACGAAGAGTGGGAGAAAAACTACTTCAAACCAATACGTATCGGTAAAGAATGCTTTATAAGGGCTTCGTTTCATCCTGACGAACATGGATTTAAGTTTAAAATCATCATCGACCCGAAGATGGCTTTCGGGACAGGAAACCATGCCACGACGTCTTTGATGCTCGAAGAAATTTTGCGCCACGATCTAACCGGCGCAGACGTTCTTGATATGGGTTGCGGCACCGCAGTGCTGGCTATTCTGTGCCGTATGAAAGGGGCGCGTCGCGTTGTAGCCGTTGATATCGACGAGTGGGCATACGCTAATGCGCTCGAAAACTGCCTCCTCAATGATACTGCCGACATCCGCGTAGAGCAAGGCGGTGCCGAAATAATCCCTGCTCTCGGACAGTTTGATTACATCTTTGCAAACATCAACCGCAACATACTCCTTGCCGATATCAGACATTACGTACAGGCGTTGAAACCCTGCGGTAAGTTGTTCACAAGCGGTTTTTACGATACCGACCTGCCTGTTATTACTGCCGAATGCGATAACAATGATTTGCGTTTCATCTCATCGTCCATACGCGATAAATGGGTTGCAGCAGGGTTTGAAAATTCATAATTCAATTGTTTTCCACTTTTTTTTATCTTATGAAAATATTTTTGTATCTTTACATTTTAAATTAACACTAAACGCTTTATGAAGTTACTTTTGATTGATGCTTATGCGCTGATATACAGGTCGTATTACGCTTTTTTGAAGAACCCGCGAATCAATTCCAAGGGGATGAATACGTCGGCTGTGTTCGGATTTGTCAACACGCTCGAAGACGTGCTGAAACGCATCGAACCGACACATGTTGCCGTTGGTTTCGACCCGTCGGGACCTACTTTCAGGCACGAATTGTTCGAGCAGTACAAGGCTCAACGACAGGAAACACCCGAAGACATCCGGTTATCTACTCCTGTAATTCGCAGTATAATAGATGCTTACCGCATTCCCATACTCGAAGTATCGGGTTTTGAAGCCGATGATACGATAGGAACTGTCGCTAAACAGGCTGAAAAAGAGGGATTTGAGGTTTATATGATGACGCCCGACAAAGATTACGGACAGTTGGTATCGGAGCATATATTTCAGTATCGCCCCAAGTTCGGTGGCGATTATGAGAAGATGGGCGTCAGCGAAGTACTTGCTAAATTCGCGATACAAAATATTTCGCAAGTAATTGATTTATTAGGACTTATGGGCGATTCTGCGGATAATATTCCGGGATGTCCGAATGTAGGCGAGAAGACGGCGCAAAAGTTGCTTGCCGAGTATGGGTCAATAGATAACCTGCTGGCTAATACGGCTTTATTGAAAGGCGCCGTGAAAAAAAACGTTGAAGAAAATGCCGAGCAGATACGTTTTTCTCGGATGCTGGCAACGATTGTTACCGATGTGCCGATAAAGTTTGATGCCGCAGCATGTATTCGCCAACAGCCGGATAATCAGCGACTTGCAGAAATATATACCGAAATGGAATTTCGGTCTTTCTTGAACAGGATGCAGCCGCAGGTACAGATTCGGCAAGATTATCAAGCGGCAGGTGCTTCAAAAAAATCCGGCACTCAACTGTCTCTTTTTGACGATTTCACCGACGATTTTACGAATGATTCTACGAATGATTTTACGAATGATTTTACGAACAAGGCAACAACGAAAAATATCGAAAACACTCCACATACATATCATCTTGTAAATGATGATATTGCGATAAAAAAACTTGCGGCTATGCTCGAAAACGTCGGCTCTTTCACTTTCGACACCGAGACCGACAGCGCCGAGCCGGTAACAGCCGGTCTTGTAGGTATGTCGTTTGCTGTCAGCGAGTTTGAAGCGTGGTATGTGCCTGTTCCGGCAGACCGCGACGAAGCGACAAAAACGGTAAATATTTTCAAAAAAGCTCTTGAAGACCCAAACATCGAAAAGACCGGTCAAAACCTCAAATTCGATATTCTGGTGCTGCGAAAATATGGCGTTAAGGTGGCGGGCAGGCTGTTTGACACCATGCTGGCGCACTACCTTTTATCACCCGAATTAAGGCACGGGATGGACTATCTGTCGGAAACATACCTCAATTACATGCCCATACCGATTGAGCAACTTATCGGCGCAAAAGGAAAAAACCAACTGACAATGAGAAATATACCGGTAGAAAAAGTCGCGGAATACGCTGCCGAAGATGCGGATGTAACTCTTCGATTGAGAAATTTATTTGAACCGAAACTGAAAAAATCCTCGATGGAATCGTTGTTTTATGATATTGAGACACCTTTAATTCCCGTCCTTGCGGATATGGAAAATACCGGCATAAAGATTGATACTGAGGCACTTAAAGCCTATTCCGTAACGCTGACGGAGAAGCAGCACGAACTTGAACATGATATTTACAGCCTCGCAGGAGTAGAGTTCAATATCAACTCACCAAAACAAGTAAGCGATGTGCTGTTCGAGCGTCTGAAATTAGCCGACGGCAAACTCAAAAAGACCTCCACAGGCGGCTACAGCACAAGCGAAGACGTGCTTGAAAAACTTCGCAACAAACATCCGCTCATCGGCAAACTGCTTGATTATCGCGGAGTAAAAAAACTGCTCGGTACCTACATTGACGCGCTTCCCAAAATGCTCAATCTGGAAACCGGTAAAATACATACCTCATATAATCAAGCTGTTACCTCAACCGGACGTCTCAGTTCGACGAACCCGAACCTTCAAAACATCCCTGTACGCGATGAGATGGGACGCGAAATCCGAAAGGCTTTTATTGCCGATAATGAGGACTGTGTGTTCTTCTCGGCCGACTATTCGCAAATCGAATTGCGCGTAATGGCGCATATCAGCGGCGACCCGAACATGATAGCCGCATTCAATCAAGGTGCTGATATTCACGCATCTACTGCGGCTAAAATATATGGCGTTGCCGATACGGAAGTAACCTCCGAAATGCGCCGTAAAGCCAAAACTGCTAATTTCGGCATCATCTACGGCATCTCCGCCTTCGGTCTTGCCGAACGCTTAAACATCTCACGCACAGAGGCAAAAGAACTTATCGAAGGCTACTTCAAAACCTACCCCCGCATTCACGAATACATGACCGAAAGTATCGTCAAAGCCCGCGAAAAAGGTTTCGTCGAAACAATCTTCAACCGCCACCGAGCCTTGCCCGATATATACTCTCAAAACGCGACCGTACGCGGTTATGCCGAGCGTTTCGCTATCAACGCACCCATTCAGGGTAGCGCCGCCGACATAATCAAAGTTGCCATGATAAACATTTATAAAAGATTTGAAGCAGCCAACCTTAACAGCAAAATGCTCCTGCAAGTCCACGATGAATTGAATTTCAACGTTTTAAAATCAGAATTTGAACAGGTTAAACGGATCGTTCTCGACGAAATGGAAGGTGCAATCAGCCTTAAAGTTCCACTCATTGCCGACTGCGGCGAAGGACGTAACTGGCTCGAAGCACATTAAATCCAAACGATAAGTAATGACGGTTCCCAAAACCCCTGCCGTGGTTTTAAACCCTGCAAGCGGTTTGCAGAAAGCAGACGGTACCACGTCATTGCGAGGTACGAAGCAATCCAGAAATTACAGGATTACAGGAGAGGCCGGATTTACAGGTTTTTATCTGGATTGCTTCGTTCCTCGCAATGACGAATGCCCTGTACGTTAACGCCCTCGTAATGATGCGGTTAAGCAAAAAACGTCATTGGTAGCAGGAATGATACCACCACACGAAAAGCGATGACGGTACCACGAACCCTTGCAGTGGTTTTAAACCCTGCAAGCGGTTTGGTGAAGGGAGCAAGCAGAAGGTACCACTCAGTCCCGCTGGGTCGGCTCTGTATTAGCCGGTGGCTTT
>JAITHS010000055.1 GCA_031279875.1 Tannerella sp. | reverse complement strand
ATCACCTTTCTCAAACCCCTCATACAATTTCGTCCAGTCGTCGTTAGGGCGTCGGGTTAAACCCTCGAAAGGGTTATAGTTTGGGGTAAGTTGCAATTGCGGTTGGCGGGCGTTGATATGTGCTTCATCATGAGGATTATAAGGCGGTATATCGATAAGTTTTGCGGCATTGAAGTCGATAGTCGGCACGGAATTTGATTTGGCGATAGATTCTCTGACGGCGGCGTTGAGAATTTGCCAAACGGCGCGTTCATTTTCAAACTTTATTTCTGTTTTTGTAGGATGAATATTGACGTCGATAGAAGCGGCGTCGATGTCGAAATAAATGAAATAATCGGGCTGTAAACCGGCTGCAATCATGTTCTCGTAAGCCAGCATCACTGCTTTACCGAAATATGGATGTCGCATAAAGCGGTCGTTAACGAAAAAATATTGCAGTGAAGAAGTGCGTGATTTGACTTCTTCGGGGCTACCGATAAACCCTTTAAGTTTTACTAATGTTGTATTGACCTCAATGGGAAGCAGTTTTCGGTTGATACCTTTACCGAAAATGTCGATAATACGCTGTTTGAGGCCTCCGGCGGGAAGTTCCATCGTGATATTTTCGTTATGCACAAGGCTGAAGGCGATGTCGGGATGGGCAAGCGCCACCCTCTCAAACTCGGTGATGATATGTCGAAACTCCGTTTCATTGGTTTTGAGAAACTTACGTCTCGCCGGAACGTTGTAGAAGATGTTTTTAACGGAGAAGACGCTTCCTTCGGGGCATCCCGACGGTTCCGACACTTCGAGAGCCGAACCTGCGATAAGCAACCGTGTGCCGGTATCCGCATCTTTGGGACGTGTTTTGAGTTCTACCTGCGCTACTGCCGCTATCGACGCCAGCGCTTCGCCGCGAAAGCCCATTGTGCGAAGTGCAAATAAATCATCGACAGATGCTATTTTGGAGGTGGCATGACGTTCAAAAGCCATCCTGGCATCAGTCTCCGACATGCCTTTACCGTTGTCGATAACCTGTATCAACGTCCGTCCGGCGTCTTTGATATTGACTGTGATACGTTTGGCTCCGGCGTCAACGGAGTTTTCCACCAATTCTTTGACTACCGACGCCGGTCGCTGTATGACTTCTCCGGCGGCTATCTGATTGGCTATGTGGTCGGGCAAAAGATGTATTATATCGCTCATTATCAGTTATTTCAAATAAAAATACCAGAACAGCACCGCCAGAATGACTAATACCAGTATCAAACGCATGTTTTTATAGAGGCGGCTACTGATGTCTTCGCCTTTATCGCGGCTTTTGCGCAGATGCTTAGTGCTTTCGACAAAACTGCCTCTGATGTCTTCTTTATACTGCTCATAATCGGTTTCTTCAACTCCGAGTTCCATTTTGGCTTTATGGACACGTCGGTTAAGAGCCTCTTTGCGCGGGTCATAGTAAATAGGCTTGTGTTCAAACTGTCGTGGCTTGCGCACGTTGTAAAACTGAAATATTCCCATAATTATGGTTTTGAATTTTATGATTCGGACTGCAAAGATAGCATTTTTTTTTCGTAATATAATCGGATATTAAAAAAAATCGTACCTTTGCGTCTTCAAAAATAATAAAATGAGATATTACAGCACAAATCTATCGACACCTCCGGCATCTTTGGAAGACGTTGTGATTAAAAGTCTTGCTTCCGATAAGGGACTGTATATGCCGGAACGGATTCCTACATTAGATGACGCTATTATTAAATCGCTCAAAACCAAGTCGTTTGCAGAAATAGGCGACATTGTGGCACAGGCGTATTTCGGTGATGACATGCCTCGCGAAGAGTTGTCGGAGATTGTTTATGACACTCTTTCGTTTGATACGCCTGTTGTTCAGGTAGATGATAACGTTTTTTCTCTCGAACTGTTTCACGGCCCGACGCTGGCTTTTAAAGACGTCGGCGCACGCTTCATGGCGCGTATGCTCGGTTATTTTATCCGTCGTAAAGGCCTTGATAATGAAGTTAATGTGCTTGTTGCGACTTCGGGTGATACCGGCGGAGCGGTAGCAAACGGTTTTCTGGGCGTCGAAGGCATTAGGGTTTTTGTCCTCTATCCGAAAGGCAAAGTGTCGCCGATACAGGAATGTCAGTTTACGACGTTGGGAAAAAACATCACAGCGCTTGAAATCGACGGCACTTTCGACGACTGTCAGGCGCTTGTCAAAGCGGCTTTTGCCGATGCCGACCTCAACAGTAGTATGAACCTCACATCGGCGAACTCAATCAACGTAGCACGTTTTCTTCCGCAATCGTTCTACTATTTTAATGCGTATGCACAGTTGGACGCAATAGGAAAGGCTGATAATCTTATAGTTAGCGTGCCGAGCGGCAACTTCGGCAATCTTACGTCAGGGCTTTTCGCATGGCGTATGGGCTTGCCGGTGAAGCGTTTCATTGCTGCCAACAATCGTAACGACGTCTTTCTTGAATATCTGCGCTCCGGTCGCTACAATCCGCGTGAGTCGGTCGAAACATACGCTAACGCAATGGATGTCGGTAATCCGAGCAATTTTGCAAGAATATTGGATCTTTTCGGCGACAACCATCATGCAATATCTTCATTAATAGCCGGTTTTAGTTATGCCGACGAACAAATAGCGCAGATAATCAAGGCAGTATCTTCCAAATATGCTTATCTTGTCGATCCTCACGGCGCCTGTGGGTATCAGGCTTTGGCTGATTACGGATTAAAATCCACAGAGACAGGCGTTTTCCTCGAAACAGCCCATCCTGCCAAATTCAAAGAAACGGTTGACTTAATACTTGGCGGCAACATGGCAATACCGCCTAAACTCGCTGCTTTTATGCAAGGCTCAAAGAACAGCATCTCTTTAAGCAAAAGTTTTCAGGATTTTAAACAGTATATATACGAGTTGAGAGTTGAGAGTTGAGAGTTGAGAGTACGTACAGGGCATTCGTCATTACCTATCGTTTGGTTGTATCATTCCTGCTACTAATGACGGACGTAAGCTCCAAACCGCTTGCAGGGTTTAAAACCACTGCATGGGTTTGGGGTACCGTCATCTCAACTCTCAACTCTCAACTCT
>JAITHS010000026.1 GCA_031279875.1 Tannerella sp. | reverse complement strand
TTCCCGCTTACCCAGCAGGTTGAGGTTCGGACCGTTAATAATCTGTATTTTCTTTTTCATAAAAATTCAATTTTCAAGGTGCAAAGATAGCATAAATCCTCATGATTTACTGTACTTTTATATCATAAACAAAATCATTTGCCGTAATATCTTTATCTGTTATCTTTTTTCCTTGAACCGTTACATTGTCGAAAGTTACGTCGCGAATAGCATGGTCGGCGTCAAAACCGAGCAGTTCAATGCCCCTTTGTGCAGGAGGCGTATTGAGATTAATATCCTTAAAGACAACATTTTCGATATGTCCGCGTTCGGCACTTTTTGTCCACATTGAACTGTTAATCCACAGTGAAATAAATTTTACGCTTTCGTCGATACGGATATTTTCAAAGCGGATGTTACGAACAACGCCGTTATCGCAGTGAAAGATCCGCAGCGACCACTCCCTGCAATGGTCGCCGATAATGTCGCAGTCGGTAAAAGTTACGCCGTCAACGTCGTAGCGTAATTCTGCCCCGATACTCAACGCATGCGCTACCTCGTTCCACAGCACGCACTGACGCGCTGTGATGTTGCCTGCCGTACCGTTAAACGTTTTGACCACAATCAAGTCATCAAGCGTGCGGATAAAGCAGTTTTCAATCAGCACGTTATGACTTTCGCACACATCAATACCGTCGGAGTTGGCACGATGACCCATGATCTTGACATTGTCGATTGTAATATTTTGCGCCCCACGTAACGATAACGTCCACACACACGAATTACGCAAAATAACGCCGTTCATCAATAACTTGTCGCCGTTAACGACCATCATATTGCGCGGCTGCAATCGGTGGACGTTTTCCTGGTCAATGATGCCGCGCCCCAGCACTTTAACGTTAGAGCCGCTGACCACAAACGAAGGCGTCCGACTGCCCGTTACAGTATCGTTAGCGCATCGTATTAATGCCCCACCGGCAATGTAAAGCGTCTGATTATCTTTAAGTTCAATAGTTTCCGTAAGTTCGTGAACGCCCGGACCGAAATAAACAACTCCCGGTGCGTCGGGCGAGGGCTTATCTGTCTCTTCCGGATTCACAAACAGATGAAGCGATTTTACATGTTCGCCGTTAATCTCAACTGTCAGATTACACGGTTTTTCAACTTTAAAACTAACTTTTTTGCCTTCAACAACAGGCGTAATACCGGCAGATGCAGGCAATATTTTCGCCTGCTTTACGTCTTGGGCAACAGTAACCGAAACCTCTACCGGACTGTTTAACAGGTCGAAAGACGCAAATCCGGCAACGTCATAATACAGGTGCGAATTGGCGTGGTTGTCCATTGCCGTTTCGCGTAACTTTTTGTCCGCATTGCCGATTTTTGCGTTATATACCGGCACGTCAACGCCATCCGCGCTCACGTGATACTGCTCGTTTAACGGCTCGTTATCCGGCGCAGGATAAACCATAACGCGATTAGAACCTGCCGAACACGAACTCAACGCAATGATAATGAGATAAAATAATGATGATAATCTGTTCATTTTTAACATTTTTTGATTTGTTGTTGCCTTGTACATCACAAAGACATATTCCCTAAACTTTTTGTAACCACTTTCGGGCATTCACAAACGCCTCAAACCATGGCGTTACCTCATCTTTGGTACGATTTACGGGGTAATAGCCGCACTGCCATGGGAAGATAGCGCGTTCAGGGTGAGGCATCATAGCGAGGTGGCGACCGTCGGCCGAACAAACACCGGCGACAGCGCCCGGCGAGCCGTTAGGGTTGGCAGGATAGGCGTCGTAGGCGTAACGGGCTACGATGTTATATTTCGTAGTGGCGCAAGTGTCGCTGGTGTCGTAGGTGCCGCAGGTGTCGTAGGGGAAGTCAAACTTGCCCTCGCCGTGAGCTACCCAGACACCGAGTTTCGAGCCGCTTAACGAGCTGAACATCACGGAGTTGTTAGTCGGAATTTCGAGGCTTACGAAACCGGACTCAAACTTGTGTGAATCGTTGTGAACCATTTTGTGTTTCTTTTCGTGTTCGGGATATATTAGTTCGAGTTCAGCCATGAGTTGGCATCCGTTACAGATACCAAGGCTCAGTGTATCAGTGCGTTTGTAGAAAGCGTCAATAGCGTTTGCGGCTTTTTCGTTGTAAAGGATACCGGCCGCCCAGCCTTTGGCGGAGCCGAGAACGTCGGAGTTGGAGAAGCCGCCGCAAAAGACGATGAAACCGACATCAGCAAGCGTTTCGCGTCCAGCAGCAAGGTCGGTAGCGTGTACGTCGCGCACGTCGAAGCCTGCGAGATAGAGGGCATAAGCCGTTTCGCGTTCGCATTGCGAGCCTTTGTCGCGGATTACGGCAGCGATGGGTCGGTTGGTAGAGACGTTAGCAACGTCAACACCGAAAGCCGCCAAAGTTCCCTTAAATCCTTTATTAAACTTAAATTGAAGTGGTTGCGCTTTGTAGTTCTCGAAGCGTTGAGCGGCACATGCAGCGCCGCTTTGCCGTATATCAAGCAGATATGATGATTTATACCACACATCGCGCAGATAATCAATGCCGAAATGATATTGTTTGTCGTCTTTTGTGATGAGGATATGACGTTCGTCCGTCGGCTGTGCGATTAGTGCGAAACCGACGCCCGCATCATGCAAGATTTTCTCGAATTTTGATTTATCTTTAACTTCTGCCACTACGCCGGGGTTTTCGGCAAATAAGGTGGTTATCAGGTCGGTATTGCTTTGTATTTCGACTGTCATACCGCCCTCGACATTTGCAAAACACATTTCCAGAAGCGCGGTAATCAATCCTCCGGCCGAAACGTCATGTCCCGCAAGGATAAGCCCCTCGTTAACAGCCGTTTGTATGGCATTAAAAGCAGCAACGAAATATGCAGGATCGCTGATTGTCGGGGCTTTATCACCGATATATCCGAGCGACTGCGCGAAAGCCGAGCCGCCGAGCGACAAAGGAGCCGCCGAAAAATCAATATAATATATTAATGTATCATTGAGCGACGACAAAACAGGCGACACAATTTTGCGGATGTCGCTCACTTCTCCCGCCGCCGAAATAATAACAGTGCCGGGAGAGAACACCTTGTCGGAGCCGTATTTTTGCGTCATCGAAAGCGAATCTTTGCCCGTCGGGATATTTATTCCCAGCGCACAGGCGAAATCCGACGCCGCCTGCACAGCCTTATAGAGACGCGCATCTTCGCCTTCGTTGCGGCATGGCCACATCCAGTTGGCGCTCAACGACACGCTCCTCAAACCTTCCGTCAGCGGCGCGAATACGATGTTTGTCAGCGCTTCTGCGATAGCCAGTGTAGAGCCGCAGGCAGGGTCAATCAACGCCGCCTGAGGTGCATGTCCGATCGATACAGCCATGCCTTTACTGCCCTGATAATCAAGCGCTACGGCACCAAGATCGCTTAACGGCAACTGCAATTCGCCGACACATTGCTGACGTGCCACGCGACCTGTTACAGAGCGGTCAACCTTGTTTGTCAACCAGTCTTTGCAGGCTACGCCTTCGAGTTGCAAAACGTTTTCGATGTATTTATAAATATCTGATACTGAATATTTTACTGGCTGATATGTCTCGTTAACCGTTTTATCTTCCATAATTGTACGCGGCGGTTTGCCAAACATGTATTCGAGGCGAATGTCAATAGGTTTGGAACCGTCCGCCTGCTCGAAAACAAACTTCATATCGCCCGTCGTCTCTCCTGCAACGTACATCGGCGACCGCTCCCGTTCGGCGATACGGCGTACCCGCTCGCAGTCTTTGTCCTTGATTAGCAAGCCCATACGCTCTTGACTTTCGTTGCCGATTATTTCCTTTGCCGAAAGGGTAGGGTCGCCTATTGGCAACGCCGACATGTCAATATGCCCGCCCGTAGTTTCGACAAGCTCGGAGAGGCAGTTCAGATGTCCGCCCGCGCCATGGTCATGTATTGAAATTATCGGATTATCAGACGATTCCGCTACGCTACGGATAACGTTGGCGACACGTTTCTGCATTTCCGGATTAGCACGCTGCACGGCGTTGAGTTCTATCCCGCTTGCGTATTGCCCCGTATCGACCGACGAAACTGCGCCGCCGCCCATGCCGATGCGATAGTTGTCGCCGCCGAGTATGACTACTTTTTCGCCCGCTTCCGGTTTGCCTTTCAGAGCGTCGCGCATGTTGGCAAATCCGACGCCTCCTGCAAGCATAATTGCCTTATCATAAGCAAATTGTTTGCCGTTTTCGGCATGTTCGAATGTCAGCAACGAGCCGCAAATCAAAGGCTGTCCGAACTTGTTGCCGAAATCGGACGCGCCGTTCGACGCTTTCGTAAGTATCTGTTGCGGCGTCTGATATAGCCATTTACGCGGCGCGAGACCTTGCTCCCACTTGCGCCCGCCTGCCGAACACGGGGCTGCCGTCGTCGGCACTTCCGTCGTCGGCTCGTCCGTTCTCGGATAAGAAGTCATGTAAACAGCCGTTCCCGCTAATGGCAGAGAGGCTTTTCCGCCACCCAGACGGTCGCGAATCTCACCGCCCGAACCTGTCGAAGCGCCGTTGAAAGGCTCAACCGTAGTCGGAAAATTGTGCGTCTCTGCTTTGAGTGAGATGACGGTATCTATCTTTTTGATGCCGTAATAGTCCGGTTTATCGCCCGAAAACGGCGCAAACTGCTCTATTTCAGGTCCTTTATTAAATGCTACATTGTCTTTGTAAGCCGAAACAAGGTTGTTGGGATTCACTTTCGATGTTTTTTTAATCATCTCAAACAGAGAACTTTCCATCTCCACGCCGTCAATAACAAACGTCCCGCCGAAAATTTTGTGTCGGCAATGCTCCGAATTGACTTGCGAGAAACCAAATATCTCACTGTCGGTCAGTTGTCGCTCTAATTTGTCGCTGACTTCATTGAGATAAGCCACCTCTTCGGGATTGAGAGCCAGCCCTTCCGCTTTGTTATAAGCCTCAATATCAGCGATATAAACGATAGGGTCGGGCTTACGGTCAATGGTAAACACCTGTTGGTCAAGCCCGTCGTAAAGATTTTGAAGCATCGGGTCATAATCCGCATTAGCGGATGTAACCGAAAAAAACTCCTCAATACGTTTAATGCCCGTCAGCCCCATGTTTTGGGTTATCTCGACGGCATTAGTACTCCACGGCGTAATCATCTCGCGGCGAGGTCCGACAAATTTACCGGAAATCGCAGTAGCGGCGTTTGCCGTAAGGTTATCAGGACTTTTATTAGGATCTGAAATACCACCCGACGATACCGGCTGCGCCCCTCCAAAGAGCCATATCAGTTTATCAATATCCTTATTATCAAACTTCTGTGTCGTTTCGACAGCAAGTACGTTTCCCGAAGAAGATTTAAAAAATTGAACCATTTTGAATGTTTTAACGGCACAAAAGTAATTATTTTTTTTCACAAAAGTGATTTTTTCAAAAAAAGCCCCAAAAATATTTTGTAAATTAAAAAATTATGCGTACCTTTGCAGCCGCTTTTCGGAGTTTTGTGTCAACAATGCCCGTTTATCAATGCGCCGCAAAAGCATCGTAAGTAATTAATATTTAACTAATTAAAAAATTCAAAGAAGTGAATACTTTAAGTTATAAGACCGTTTCTGCGAACAAGGCAACCGTACGAAAAGAGTGGGTTGTAGTCGATGCCGCCGGACAACAACTCGGACGTGTCGGTTCGAAAGTCGCCAAACTTTTGCGCGGCAAATACAAACCCGATTTCACTCCGCATGTTGATTGCGGTGATAATGTGATAATTATCAATGCCGACCAGGCAGTACTGACGGGTAATAAATGGAATGACCGTGTGTATCTGACGTTTTCGGGCTACCCCGGCGGTCAGAAAGGCACCACACCGGCGCAGTTGAAAGCCAAAGGCGACGACCGCCTGTTTCGCAAAGTTATCAAGGGCATGTTGCCGAAGACAAAACTTGGCGCAAAATTAATCAACAACCTGTATGTTTATGCAGGTAGCGAACACAAACACGAGGCACAACAGCCGCGTACAATTGATTTAAATTCACTTAAATAATCATTATGGAAGTTGTAAATGCAATAGGACGACGTAAAGCGGCAGTAGCCCGCGTATATGTTAAGGAAGGAACAGGCAAAATCACTATCAACAAGCGTGAGTTAGCTAACTATTTTCCTTCATCAATCCTTCAATATGTTGTAAAACAGCCACTTACGACGCTGTCGGTTGACGGTCAGTATGACATTATCGTCAATTTGTTTGGCGGCGGTTTCAAAGGACAGTCGGAAGCAGCGCGTTTGGGCATCACCCGTGCGTTGATCAAGATCAACCCCGAATCAAAACCGGCTCTCAAAGCAGAAGGATTTGTAACGCGCGACCCGCGTGCCGTTGAACGCAAAAAACCGGGCAGACCGAAAGCAAGAAAGAGATTCCAATTCTCGAAACGTTGATTATCAGTGGTTTTATGTTTAGTATCTAAATCAGCCGGATTTTGCCTGCATAACTTTATGTCGGTAAACTACCGGAAGATTGATGTTTAACAAAAAGAAAGTAAACAATTTAATAAATTATTTTAATGTCAAGAGTAAATTTTGAACAATTATTGGAAGCAGGCGTCCACTTCGGACATTTGAAGAGCAAATGGAACCCTGCAATGGCTCCTTACATTTTTATGGAGCGCAATGGTATTCATATCATTGATTTATACAAAACGGTAGCGAAAATAGATGAAGCGGCAGAGGCGATGAAAAACATCGTCAAGCAAGGCAAAAAAGTCCTTTTCGTAGCCACAAAAAAGCAGGCAAAGCAGATAATAGCCGATTTGGCTACGGCCGTCAATCAGCCTTACGTAATCGAACGTTGGCCCGGCGGTATGCTGACCAACTTCCCCACTATCCGCAAGGCAGTCAAGAAGATGACTACCATTGACAAGATGGCGGAAGACGGCACTTTCGACAACCTCTCGAAGCGCGAGAAACTGCAAATCACCCGTCAACGCGCAAAATTAGAGAAAAACCTCGGCTCTATCTCCGATCTCAACCGCCTTCCGGCAGCCCTCTTCGTCGTTGACGTGTTGAAAGAACACATCGCAGTACGCGAAGCAAACCGTTTGGGAATACCCGTTTTTGCAATGGTAGATACCAACTCTAACCCATCGAACGTTGACCATGTCATACCCGCCAACGACGACGCCCAGAAGTCTATCGAACTCATCACAGGCGCTATCTGTCAGGCAATTAAAGAAGGTATCGAGGAAGCTAAAGTAGAACATACCAACAAAGAAGAAAGCGACGAACCGCAAACATCGGCTCCGCGTCGCGAACGCAAAACCCGCGCACACAAAACAACCAATGACGCCGAAACGGATGCCCCCCCCCCCCCGCCCCCCCCCCCCCCCCCCGCCCCCCAAAAACCCCGAAAATTTTAAATAGTTAATTTTTATTTTTTAA
>JAITHS010000384.1 GCA_031279875.1 Tannerella sp. | reverse complement strand
CTTTGCAGCCGCAAAAAACAAAAAAATATAGATTTTATATAATTTGAAATTAAAATGACAGAACAGACAAAAGTAAAGCAGACGGAACACCTTGTGATTCGTTTTTCGGGCGACAGCGGCGATGGCATGCAGTTGACCGGTACTATTTTTTCTAACCTGTCGGCTATTCTGGGAAATGATATTTCGACTTTCCCCGATTATCCGGCGGAAGTGAGGGCGCCGCAAGGCTCTTTGAGCGGCATTTCGGGCTTTCAGGTTCATCTGGGGGCGAACAGAGTGTTTACGCCGGGAGATAAGGCCGATGTGCTGGTGGCTATGAATCCGGCAGCCCTCAAAGTCAACAAAAAGAACCTTAAACAGGATTCGGTCATCATTATTGATACCGATTCGTTTTCTCAAAAAGACCTCGAAAAGGCTGAATTTAAGACTAATAACCCTTTTGAAGAGTTAGGTCTTACGACACAGCAGGTCATTGCAGCGCCCGTTTCAACGATGGTGCGCGACGGGCTGACGGAGTTCGGACTTGACAACAAATCCGCGTTGAGATGCAAAAATATGTTCACTCTCGGATTAGTTTGCTGGCTTTTTGACCGCCCGCTTGACCATGCTATGACGATGCTGCAAAACAAATTTGCCAAAAAGCCCGACATCGCGGCGGCAAACGTTAAGGCGTTGACCGACGGCTACAATTACGGACATAACATTCATGTCTCGGTTTCGACTTATCGCATTGAAGGTAAGAAAGTTGAGCCGGGTTTTTACAAAGATGTAAACGGTAATGACGCCGTTTCTTACGGACTTATCGCGGCGGCGGAAAAGGCAAATTTGAAGATTTTCCTCGGCTCGTACCCCATCACTCCGGCGACGGAAATACTGCAACAATTCGCTAAACAAAAGAGCCTTGGCGTTATCACCGTTCAGGCGGAAGATGAGATTGCCGGCATCTGTACCGCTATCGGCGCAAGTTTTGCAGGATGTCTGGCGGCTACTTCGACGTCGGGACCCGGTTTGGCGCTCAAAAGCGAGGCTATCGGGCTGGCTGTCATTGCCGAACTGCCTCTTGTAGTGGTAGATGTGCAGCGTGGCGGCCCTTCGACAGGTATGCCTACAAAGTCGGAACAAACTGATTTATTGCAAGTTATGTATGGTCGTAACGGTGAAAGCCCTGTTGTTGTGTTGGCAGCGGCAACGCCGACGGATTGTTTCGACATGGCTTACTGGGCAGGTAAATTGGCCGTAGAATTTATGACGCCGGTAGTTTTGCTCACCGACGGTTTCATCGCTAACGGCTCGTCGGCATGGAAAATTCCCGATTTGAATGATTATCCCGCCATAACTCCCAATTACGTAAGCAATTACAAAGGCGAGGCGGTATGGAAACCTTACCGTCGCAATCCCGAAACGCTTGTACGCTACTGGGCTGTGCCGGGTACGGAAGGCTTTGCGCATCGCATCGGCGGTCTGGAAAAAGATTATGATACAAGTTCAATATCGACCGAACCTATTAATCATCAAAAAATGGTTACTACAAGACGTGAAAAAATCGAGAAAATTGCCGATGTGATACCCGACTTGCAGATAGCCGGTGATGAAGCTGATGCCGAATTACTTATAGTCGGCTGGGGCGGTACTTACGGACACCTCTACGAGGCGATGGAAACGATGCGCGACAACGGTTACAAGGTCGCTCTGGCACATTTTCGCTTCATCAATCCGCTGCCGCGCAACGCCGCCGACATTATGACACGCTATAAGAAAGTAATTGTAGCAGAGCAAAATAACGGTCAGCTTGCAGCCTATCTGCGCGGCAAAATAGACGGCTTCAACCCATGCTGCTTCAACCGCGTCGAAGGCCAACCGTTTATCGTGGCGCGATTAGTGGAAGAGTTTACAAAATTAATGATTAATTCGAAATAATGGAACCAAAAGATTATAAATCAGACCAATACGTGCGCTGGTGTCCGGGATGTGGCGACCATGCGGCACTCAACTGCCTTCACAAGGCGATGGCGCGCCTCGACGTTCCCCCACATCAAATGGCCGTCATTTCGGGCATCGGTTGCTCGTCGCGATTGCCTTACTACATGAACTCGTACGGATTTCACACCATTCACGGACGCGGTGCGGCGATAGCTACCGGCGTCAAAACCGCCCGCCCGGATTTGAGCGTATGGCTCGTAACAGGCGACGGCGACTGCCTCGCTATCGGCGGAAATCACTTTATACACGCCGTCAGACGCAATGTGGATATTAATATCGCCTTGTTCAACAACCGTATTTACGGCTTGACAAAAGGGCAGTACTCGCCAACGTCGGCTCGCGGATTCGTATCCAAAAGCTCGCCTTACGGCACTGTCGAAGACCCTTTCGTTCCTGCCGAACTGACGCTCGGCGCACGCGGTACTTTCTTCGCACGCGCATTAGACGTCGATTTGCCTAACCTCACGGACGTTTTCGAAATATCAGCACGCCACAAAGGGGCATCGGTAGTGGAAGTACTCGTTAACTGCGTGATATTCAACAACGGAACTCATTCTGCGCTGACCGACCGCGAATACCGCGCCGACCGTACCGTATTCCTGCGACATGGAGAGAAAATTCTCTTCGGCAAAAATAACGAACGCGGCATTGTACTCAACGGCTTGAAACTCAAAGCCGTAACAATCGGTCAGGATGGCTACACTCTCGACGACATCCTCGTTCACGACGCTCACGAAACAGATAACACTCTTCATCTTATGCTGGCGATGATGGGAACAGGCACAAGTCTGCTACCCGTAGCGATGGGCGTCATCCGCGACGTCGCAGCCCCGACCTACGACGAATCCGTCCACGCACAGATTGCCGAAGTGCAAGCCAAAAAGCCCGAACGTACTCTTCGCGACATGCTGCTTGCAGGAGAAAAGTGGGAAATTGTTTGACGATTTTGAAATTAGAACAGTATATTTTAGACCACATCGACGCGGAGGGCGACCTGCTCTCCGCGTTGAATAGGGATGCACATGTTAATTTGCTGCGTCCGCGCATGGTTGCAGGACATCTTCAAGGACGGTTGTTGAAGATGTTTTGTCGTATGATGCGTCCGCACCGCGTGCTTGAAATCGGAACTTATACCGGTTACGCGACGCTGTGTATTGCAGAAGGCATTGATAATGAGGCGCTTGTATATACCGTCGAAATCAACGACGAGATGCAACCGTTCACCGAGCCTTACATCGAAAAGTCGCCTCACAAACATAAAATACGCATGTTTTGGGGCGATATAAAGGACTTGTTTCCGACATTCGACGAGACGTTCGACATGGTTTACATCGACGGAAACAAACGCGACTACATAAAATATTACGAGATGATTTTCCCGACTCTGCCGTCCGGCGCGTTGATTATAGCCGACAACACTTTGTGGTCAGCAAAAGTTGTCGAAGAAGAAACGCCGTCCGCCGACCGTCAAACGATTGGTATTAAGGATTTTAATGAGTATATAAAGAACGATAGTAGAATCGAAAAAGTAATCTTGCCCGTGAGAGACGGTTTGACGATGATTTGGAAAAAATGAGG
>JAITHS010000314.1 GCA_031279875.1 Tannerella sp. | reverse complement strand
TGCGCCTCGTCCCGCATGGGACGACACTTTATTAACCGGCGACTTTAGTCTCCGGTGAGAAGAGTCATATCAACAATAGTCCCGCATGGGACGACACTTGATTGCGCCCGCTGTAAGTGGTGTAGCACCGAAAACCGCTTGCAGGGTTCTAAAACCGCTGCAAGGGTTTGGGCAGGTACCAATGACGGACGTAAGCTCCAAACCGCTTGCAGGGGTTAAAACCACTGCAAGGGTTTTGGGTACCGTCATTACCTATTGTTTGGTGGTATCCGGAGAAAAACCTGTAAATCCTGCCTCTCCTGCAATCCTGTAAGATACCTTTTTTTTGCGAAAAAAATCTTTTTTCGGCATAAAAATTTATGATTTTTGCCGTTATTATGTTATATTTGCGCCCTTTAAACCGAAAGAAATGATTAGAAGATTGTTTGTGATTTTTGCTGTTACGCTTGCTGTGAGCCATATTTGGGGGCAGCAATACACCGTTACGGGAGGCGTTGGCGAGGCTTTGACTGCCGTCGAAAACGCTAACTATCGTATCAAAGTGTTCATGGTTTACGGCATGGAAAATGTTCGCATCAGTTATACATCGACCTCGACATCTCATAAATGGTATCGCTATCGCACGGCTGTTGATGAATTTAATCCCGAACCTGTCGCTTCGACGCAAAACGGTACGACGTCATATATAACCGATGTTGAAGACGGTTGCGGCTATTATGTTGACGAAAACGGGCCGATGAGATATTACGCTTGGATTGTTGATTACGGAAAGTATGAGTTTAAAATGTCGTTACTTGAAGTTGACCCCGAAGTTGACCCATGTGTAGCCGTCAGATTTAAAGGAGAATATTATATGCCTGATATTGAGTATTATACTCCCGGAGGAGCGGCGATAAAGATAGCGCGAGAGTTTGAAGTGTCATATCCTACGGTAAAATGGGACGGAGAACGTAAAAGTTTTATCACCGAAACGCATACCGAGACATTTGCCGGCGACCCTTTCAACAGGTCATATTCGACGCTACCGTTGCAGGATACGGAGATAAAGCTGCAAGGCGATTTGTTTGCGCGTCATTTCGGCGTTGAAAAAATTTTGACAATCCCCTTTTATGAAGCCAAAGCCATTGAAGTTCATGCCGATACGATTGTTGTTTCGGCGGGAACGACTAATGTGCAAGGCGGTGGCGATGCGTTGTCGGCGCCTGCCGTGATAGCATTCAGAGCCATTGCCAACACTCCGGTAGCATCGCTTTTTAACTGGAAAATATTCAACGCCGATGAACCCGACAAGCCTATCATCGATTTCTCGCAGGCAGAAGTAGAATACACCTTCAACCGCGCCGGAACTTTTATAGCAAAACTTCATGTCAGCGACCGTTCCGGTTCATGTTCAAGCGACGAACACAGTTTTACTATCGATATCACCGAAACGGAGATGGTTATCCCCAACGCATTTTCGCCCGGAGTAACAGTCGGCATTAATGATATTTTCAGGGTCAAATACAAGTCGATAGTCAAATTTCGGGGATGGATATACAACCGCTGGGGCAACGAACTGTTTTCATGGACAGACCCTGCGCAAGGGTGGGACGGCAAATATCGCGGTCGTTACGTACCTGCCGGAGCGTATTATTATCTGATAGAGTACACCGGCACGGACGGCAAAAAACATGTCCGCAAGGGCGATGTCAACGTATTTCGCACAGCAGGTAAAGAACCCGAAAGACCGGCAAATAATGAAGAATTTTAAAAAGATATGAAGAATTATTTAATTATTTTAATAATAGCAAGTGCCTGTACGATAACAGGCTACAGAGATTCGACGGTAGTTGAGAGGGAGCGACCGGAAATATCGCCGTATGCCGTCTCGCCGGAGATACCGCCGACGATAACATTTTTCGGCAAAGAATACGACTTTCGCCGTTACAACATGCGCGAAGGCATAGACCGCGAACTGACGTCAATGACTTATCAGCACTCCATGACGATGCTTGCTTTCAAACGAGCCAATCGTTGGTTTCCGGTCATAGAGCCGATACTGAAATCGCACGGCATTCCTGATGATTTCAAATATTTAGCGACGATAGAAAGCACCCTCGACCCCAAGATAGTATCGCCCGCAAAAGCAGTGGGAATGTGGCAATTATTGGAAAGCACAGGCCGTAGTTACGGTCTTACAATAACGGCTACCGTTGATGAGCGGCGCAATGTGGTGCGTTCAACAGAAGCGGCATGCAAATATTTACGCGAAGCATACACCAAATACGGCGACTGGCTCACTGTGGCGGTGTCATACAACTCCGGCATGGGGCGGATGAACGAACAAAAAGCCCTGCAAGGCGAAGAATCGGTCTTCGACATGTATTTCGTAGAAGAAACAACACGCTACCCATACCGTATGTTTGCCGCAAAACTAATCTTCGAAAATCCTCTTAAATACGGTTTTAAGTTTAAAGCGGCCGACCTCTACGCACCGTTAGACTGCGATGAAGTAACGGTTGACAGCGATATAGCCGACTTGCCGGGCTTTGCTCACCATCACGGCATCACATATTTCGACCTCAAATTCTGTAATATGTGGCTCAAAGACAGCAAATTAATAACCGGCGGCAAGAAATTTACCGTTCTTATACCGAAAAAAAACAGTCTATATTACAACAAACCAAACAGTTATGTCCATAATCCGGACTGGGTCATTAATCAGCAATCATGGTAAACGACAAACAAGTAGAAAAAGGTATCATAGACATTGAAGGCGCCCGCGTGCATAACCTCAAAAACATTAATGTTGTTATTCCGCGCAACAAACTGACGGTTATCACCGGATTAAGCGGCAGCGGCAAATCGTCGCTCGCTTTCGACACTCTTTATGCCGAAGGGCAACGGCGTTATATCGAAACGTTTTCGGCTTATGCGCGTAATTTTCTCGGTAACATCGAACGCCCCGATGTTGACAAAATCAGCGGTTTAAGCCCCGTTATCTCAATCGAACAGAAGACTACCAACCGCAATCCCCGCTCAACAGTAGGAACTACTACTGAAATATATGATTTTCTGCGACTTCTCTATGCCCGTGCCGGAGAAGCATACTCTTATTTGAGCGGCAAAAAGATGGTTAAATATACCGAAGAGCAGATACTCGAACTCATTCTCGACAATTATAAAAAACGCAAAACATATATCCTCGCTCCGGCAGTGCGCAACCGCAAAGGACATTATCGCGAACTGTTTGAACAGATACGCAAAAAAGGCTATATCAACGTGCGCGTTGACGGCGAGATACAGGAAATAAAGTCGGGCATGAAACTTGACCGCTATAAGATGCACAGCATTGAAGTAGTTGTTGACAAGATGATAGTCTCGTCGTCCGACCGAGACCGCCTGCGCGACAGCGTGAGGATAGCGATGAAACAGGGCGACGGTCTGATCATGCTGCTCGACGCCGACAACAACGAGATACGCTATTACAGTCGCCGGTTGATGTGTCCCGTTACAGGGCTGTCTTACAGCGACCCTGCGCCGCATAACTTCTCGTTCAACTCCATGCACGGCGCCTGTCCCAAATGTAAAGGCGTAGGTGTGAGATACCAACTCGATATGAGCAAGGTTGTCCCTAACCCGTCGAAATGCTTGGAAGAAGGCGGTATAGCCCCTCTCGGAAGATACTTCGATTCGTTTCTATGGACTCAAATTGAGGCTATTTGTAAAAATCACGGCGCCACGCTTCGTACACCTATCAAAAATCTGTCGGAAGACTGCCTCGAAGAAATTCTTTACGGTACCGACGAACTGCCGAAAATGGAAACGTGGTCGAGAACGTTATCTTATGACGGCATTGCCCGAAATCTTATGACCGAAACGGATGATGAAGATAAACCACGCAGGTCGTCAAACGATTATGCTACCAAGTCGAAATGCCCCGACTGTAACGGACTGAAACTTAATCGGGAAGCGTTGAGCTATCGTATCGGCGGCTTGAATATTGCAGAAATGGCGGATATGGACATATCGGTTTTCTACGAACGGATGATGACTATCGACCAAACAATGTCGGCACAACAGAAAGCCATCGCGGTAGAAATACTTAAAGAAATCCGCACACGGACAAAATTCCTGATTGACGTAGGGCTTGAATATCTGTCGCTTAACCGCTCTTCGGCGTCGCTGTCGGGCGGCGAAAGCCAGCGAATACGCCTCGCTACACAAATCGGCAGCCGGTTAGTCAATGTGCTGTATATCCTCGACGAACCGAGCATCGGACTTCATCAGCGTGATAATGTGAGACTTATCTACTCCCTCAAAGAACTGCGCGATACCGGAAATACCGTTATCGTTGTAGAACACGACAAGGAAACGATGCTAAATGCCGATTATGTGATAGATATGGGACCAAAAGCAGGACGTCTCGGCGGCGAAGTAGTATTTGCAGGAGTTCCCCAAGATATGCTTAAAGTTGAAACTCTGACGTCGGACTATCTCAACGGCATAAAAACTATCGAAATACCGCCTCTACGCCGTAAGGGTAACGGTATGGTTTTGAAGCTCAAAGGCTGTTCGGGCAATAATCTTAAAAAGATAGACGTCGCTTTCCCGCTGGGGATGATGATTTGTATTACCGGCGTGTCGGGAAGCGGCAAATCGTCGCTCATAAACGGCACTCTGCAACCCATTTTGAGTAAGCATTTCTATCGCGCCATCGCAGAGCCGCTACCTTACAAATCTATCGACGGCATCGGAAATATCGACAAAGTTGTGAGCGTTGACCAATCGCCGATAGGACGCTCGCCACGCAGTAATCCCGCTACATATACAGGATTGTTTGCCGACATACGCAACCTTTTTGTAGGGCTGCCCGAAGCGCGGGTGAGAGGCTATAAACCGGGGCGGTTTTCGTTTAACGTTGCCGGCGGTCGCTGCGAAAGTTGCCATGGTAACGGCTACAATAAAATAGAGATGAATTTCCTGCCCGACGTTTATGTGCCGTGCGAAGAGTGCAACGGCAAACGCTACAACCACGAAACGCTCGAAGTGCGTTATCGCGGCAAATCTATCGCCGACATTCTTGACATGACTATCAACATGGCGGTAGAGTTTTTTGAAAACGTACCTTATATCCTTGACCGAGTAAAGGTGTTACAGGAAGTCGGATTAGGATATATCAAAATCGGACAGCCGTCGAACACCCTCTCCGGCGGTGAAAGCCAGAGGGTCAAACTTGCTACCGAACTGTCGCGACCTGATACTGGTAAAACGCTTTACATACTCGACGAACCTACTACCGGCCTGCATTTTGAAGATATTCGCGTATTGCTCAACGTACTTAACAAACTTGTCGAAAAAGGCAATACGGTAATCATCATCGAACATAACATGGATATTATTAAATCGTCTGATTATATTATAGATATGGGTCTTGAAGGCGGACGGCGAGGCGGTAATGTCATCTTTACCGGAACGCCCGAACAACTTGTGGCCTCGAAAAGCAAAAGTTATACAGCAAAATTTTTAAAAGAAGAACTGATATGAAGAATCCTATTCAAATGATTAAACAGTGCAACGATAACGATGAGCCGTATTTTCTTCTTCGCGGCAAAGATCTCTGTGCGCTGCCGGCTATCGAAAAGTATTACGATATGGTTAAATTTGTCGTCAAAGATCCTTATTTTATCGAAGAAATAGAACAAATAATGATGGATTTCCGCGCTTTCCGTGCCGAACAAGAGCAGAAAACGCACATACCTGATTAGTTATGGCACAAGATTGCTTTAAAACAATAAAATCCCTGTCGGAAGGCTCTTACACCGCCAAACGCAGTCGCTTCCTTGCTTTCGCGTTGCCTGTCGCGACGACGGAGGAAGTCAAAATTCACGTCGCTGCATACCGCAAAAAATTCTTCGACGCACGTCATATATGCTGGGCGTATATGCTTGGTGTTGAGAGACTTATATTTCGCGCCAATGACGACGGCGAACCGTCTTCTACTGCCGGTAAACCGATACTCGGACAAATCAACTCCAACGAACTGACTGATATACTGATAATTGTAGTGCGTTATTTCGGAGGCGTCGAACTCGGCACAAGCGGTTTGATAGCCGCTTACCGCGCCGCTGCCGCCGCCGCAATTAATGCCGCCGAAATAATCAACACAACCGTTGACGAAGAAATAACAATATCATTCGATTACGCATTATTAAACGAAGTCTTAAAAATCGTCCGCGAAGAATCAGCCGAAATCATCACCCGCAATTACGACACGACCTGCTCCGTAACACTCCGTACACGCCAATCTCTGATGCCCCGCCTGCGCGAACGCCTTAGTATGACGTGCGGGCGTTTAGTCGGTTAATAGTGAAAAACAATATTAATTACTCAAATGGTTCAATAAAAAAAAATTAACCCGATATGTATAATCTTACCGATTGTGCAACAAGTTTGTCTTTGAAAAGATTACGAACGCAATAGTCAAAAATACGCTCAATATCGGTCATTCCTTCGGTAAAAATTTTTCCCTCACCATAGTAAATATTTAACATTG
>JAITHS010000287.1 GCA_031279875.1 Tannerella sp. | reverse complement strand
CCGTCAGCACATCAAACCGCAACTTTGAAGGGCGACAAGGCCCCGGCGCCCGCACTATTCTTGCCGCTCCGCCCGTAGCCGCCGCTGCTGCCGTTACCGGATTTATTACCGACCCGCGAGAGATATAGCGGCTCCGAACCTACACAACATACGTTGAAGCAGCCGTGTCGCCGCCTTTGCCCGTCCAGTTGGTATGGAAGAACTCGCCACGCGGACGGTCAATGCGCTCGTAGGTATGAGCGCCGAAGTAGTCGCGTTGGGCTTGCAGGAGGTTTGCCGGAAGACGTTCGGTGCGATAACCGTCGAAATATGTCAAGGCGGCGCTAAGCGACGGGATGGGAATGCCGTTTGAGATAGCCGTCGTAACGACGCGGCGCCAACTTGCCTGCGCTGCCAGAACAGTGTCTTTAAAGAACGGGTCGAGAAGCAAGTTGGTGAGCGACGGATCTTTGTCGAAAGCCTCTTTGATTTTACCGAGAAAAACAGAGCGAATGATGCACCCGCCGCGCCACATCAGGGCGATGCCACCGTAGTTGAGGTTCCAGCCGTATTCTTTTGCTGCCTCGCGCATAAGCAGATAGCCTTGTGCGTAAGATACTATCTTTGAGGCATATAAGGCAAGTTTGAGGTCGTTGATAAACGCCGTTTTGTCGCCGGTGAAAACGGTCTGCGGACCTGTCAGAATTTTTGCCGCTGCTACGCGCTCGTCTTTCTTTGCCGAGAGACAGCGTGCAAAAACGGATTCTGCAATCAGCGTCAGCGGGATACCGAGGTCAAGAGCCGCTACGCCCGTCCATTTGCCGGTGCCTTTTTGACCGGCTGTGTCGAGTATTTTGTCAACAACAGTCTCGCCGTCAGCGTTTTTGTATGCCAGAATATCGCGAGTGATTTCAATCAGATACGAGCCGAGTTCGCCCTCGTTCCATTCGCGGAACACGTTGTGCATCTCGTCGGCAGATAGTCCGAGCAGGTCTTTCATAATCTGATAAACCTCGCAAATCAACTGCATATCACCATATTCTATGCCATTGTGTACCATTTTGACAAAGTGTCCTGCGCCGTTCTCGCCAACCCAGTCGCAGCAAGGTTGACCTTCGGCTTTGGCACAAATGCTCTGAAAGACAGGCTTTACCAACTCCCACGCTTTCGGAGAGCCGCCCGGCATCATTGAGGGACCGTTAAGAGCGCCTTCTTCGCCGCCAGAAACGCCTGTTCCGATATACAGAAATCCCTTACTTTCAACATATTGCGTGCGGCGTACTGTGTCGGGGAAATGAGTGTTTCCGCCATCAATAATTACGTCGCCCGGTTCGAGATACGGAATGATTTTTTCAATAAAATCGTCCACCGCCTGACCTGCTTTAACGAGCATCATCACTTTGCGCGGACGTTTCAACGAACGGCACAATTCCTCGATAGAGTGCGCCCCGATGAAGTTTTTACCTTTGCCGCGACCGTTCACGAAAGCGTCAACTTTCTCAACCGTACGGTTAAAAACGGCTACCGTAAAACCTTTACTTTCCATGTTTAATACAAGGTTTTCGCCCATTACGGCTAAACCGATAAGACCTATGTCTGCTAATTTCTCCATATTTAATATATTTTGTTTGGTTAATAAAATTCTTTTTCTTGGGTCAATTTTATCAGTCCGAATAAAGCGTAATTTATAATGTCCTGATAATTAGCGCCTATTCCTTCGGATACGGATACTTGTCCGTCGTTGTTTTCAATCTCCTTAATACGATTCAACTTGGTGAGTATCAGGTCGGTATAAGAACTGACGCGCATCAGCCGCCATGCCTCGCCATAGTCATGGTTTTTGGCATACATCAGTTCTTTTGTTGCTTGGATATGTTTGTCGTAGAGTTCGAGAGCGCGGTCATAACTCAAATCGGCACTGTCGGCAAATCCTAATTCCAACTGTATTAGTGCAATAGTACAGTAGTTCACTATACCGATAAATTCGGGCGTAATACCTTCATCAATGAGTTTTGTCTTATTGATTTCTATATTACGGATACGTTTTGCCTTAATAAGTATCTGGTCTGTAATAGATTGCGGACGCATAATGCGCCATGATGCACCATAATCGCGCAGTTTACGAGAGTAAATATCTCGGCATAATGCTATGACGGTTTCAAATTGTTCCTTTGTATCAGCCATTTATGAGCAACGTATTTTTTTACCTACTGTAAGAATAATATTGTTTTGAAAATTATTCAGTTCGCACAATTTCTCGACTGTCGTGTTGTATTTTTGGGCTATGTTGAAAAGGGTTTCGCCGGACTGAATAGAATGATATATCCGACCGTCGTCGTTCGTTTGTTCAACGGCGACTTCGATTTTTTTGCCGGAAGCGGAAGGAGCATCTGTTGAAGGCGTTTGTTTGACGCTTTGCGTTGACGCTTCGACTGTAACCTGTTTGGCTCTGTATTGTATCGCCTGACCTACCGTCAGTATTGATGTTGTTTTAATTCCGTTAAGTTTGCACAATTCGTTAACCGTTGTGCCGTATTTGCGGGCTATGACGCTTAACGATTCTCCGCGTCTTACTTTATGATATGCAATTGCGTTGGGCGAGGTAGAATAGAGGTTACTTTTTTTGCCGTTAATTTTCACATTAGTAAAGAGATATGTATCTTTATGCGGTACGCCGTTTTCGAAATCGATTATTTCGGCGGGATTGATGTCGCGTCCGAGAAAGCGTGTTTCAAAATGGAGATGCGAGCTTGTAGAGCGTCCCGTATTGCCGCCAAGCGCTATCGGCTCACCGGCGCGAACTATCTGATTGGGGTTGACAAGGAATTTGGACAGATGACCGTAAACCGTTTCCAAGCCGTTAGGATGCCGTAAAACTATATAATAGCCATAGCCTCTTTTCTCATAGCTTTTGATACGTACTTTGCCGTTGAACGCTGCTCTGACGGTATCTCCGGTCTGTAATTTGAGATCGATGCCGCGATGCATCCGGCGACGGCGCGGTCCGTATTTGGAGGTTACTCTTATATTATTATCGATCGGCGGCACAAACGAACCGCAGTCGATAGTATAAGAATCGGGGAAATCAATTTTAGCCGCTCCGAACGGGTCAACATGGAGAGTATCCCAGTTTCCGTTATACACTTCTTCGGCAGGATATTTACTGTCATCGCGTGCAAGCAGGCGGTTATACTCTTCGAGTTTCGTAATCTCAAGAGCCTCAATAGCAATTGTCGCCGGAGCCATTCTGCTTGCCATAAGTTCCGAAACCTGCGCGTCGAGACGTTGTGTGTTCGGAGTCGAAACAACAGGCTTCCGTACATTTTTTTTCTGCGCCATCGTTTCCTCACATGTAGCAAATGCTACACAACCGATTAGCAGCAAAGAATAGTATATCTTCATTTTGTCTTTTTTTGTTAATATTATTGTTCAAACGTTTATTATTCATGCAAAAAGCGGGGCAAAATTAATCTTTTTATTTTAATCTACCAATTTTTTTTTGAAAAAAAATTTTGTGTTGTAATGAAAATGCCAATTTTGTGTGTCATAATTGTTTATATATCAATATTTTACACAAAAATATGTTTTACAACATAAAAATCGTATTGTTAGTGATTAGTGGTTAGTTGTTAGTGATTAGTGTCCGTCATTGCGAGGAACGAAGCAATCCAGCGAGCCCTTCCTTCTGGATTGCTTCGTTCCTCGCAATGACGTGGTACCTTCTGCTTTCTCCAAACCGCTTGCAGGGTTTAAAACCACTGCAAGGGTTTAGGGTACCACTGTTCGGACACGGTTATAACCTTGTCTGCACTATTCTTGCCGGCTGTGCCTGCATCGACTTAGTTTGTCGGCAGGCACAGCCTGCCAAGATAAAACCGACGAGGCACAGCCTCGTCGAAACGGTAGAACGGTAGAGACGCCCAATTTGGGCGTCTCTACAAAGTTACCTTTGTGCCGATGCCGTTGTTGAGGGTACAGATGTAGATGCCGCGTGGGAGGTTGATGGTTGTGATGCCGGTGTTGAGGATGGTTTGCTGTTTGTAAAGGACGCCGTCGGTGGTGTAAATGCGGAGAATGTTTCCTTGTTTCCTCGTAACT
>JAITHS010000265.1 GCA_031279875.1 Tannerella sp. | reverse complement strand
TTAATCGTATATCACTCCGCTCATGAGGTTGCCGCCGGTCATTTCGAGGAGTTTTTTTGTCATCGCTTCAACTTTTTCGGGGTAGCGCATCGACAGGTCGTATTTTTCGGCGGGGTCTTTGCGGATGTCGTATAGTTCGTATGTTTTCTTGGGCGAGAAGTAGCGTAATTTCCAGCCGTCGTTGCCGATTATAGCAGGGCCTTCGTCGGCTGTTACGACGATATATTTGTTTTTGGGTAAGCGTGAGTTTTTTGTCAGGGTTTTCAAATAAGATTCGCCGTCTTTGGGGAATATCAATTTTACATTAAGCATATCAGCCATCATCGGCAGGAAATCATATCCCGCCACGATTTCGTCGGAAGAGCGTTTTGTAAGTTTGCCTTTTTGATAAAAGACGAGCGGCACACGGATACCGCCTTCGAGGTTGCTGCCTTTGAGACCGGCAAGGTCGCCGTTGCCGTTGAACACATCACCCGCCTTGTAGCCGTAATACTTGCTGTAAGAGCCGTCAAAACGTGATTTGTTTGACTTGTCGATATAAGGTGCTTCGATGCGCCCATCCTGACGGTAGCATATCTCATGTCCGTTGCCGGATGTAAATACTATGAGAGTATTTTTTTCAATGCCGAGAGATTGTATTTCTTTTATGATAATATCTATCTGGTTATCAAAATATTTAATCATTGATGCGTATTCTTTTTCTATCTGCGAGAGATTGTCGTTAGCGGCAATTTCGGCGTCGATAGCGGGAACGGCAACCGGTCCGTGCGGCAGAGGCGAGGAGTACATCAAAAAGAACGGCACGGATTTGTTTTGACGGATAAAAGCGAGCGACTTTTCGAGGAACAAATCGGGAGCATAGACTGCTTTGCCTTCTATGTTATGCCTGTCGTCGAAAGCCGTCTGCGTTTCCGGCATTATGCTTCTGCCGCAGTCGGAGCGTGTATTTCCTTCTACAAATACTACGTTACCGTTTTCAAACAAGAACGGCGGATAATATCCCTTACTGCGTTTGTGGTCGAGATAGCCGTAGAAATAATCCCATCCGTGAGATTTGATTTGTGCGCGGGAGGTAGTTTTACCCCATCCGAGCATACCGATTTGAGCCGTCATATAGCCTGCCGCGCTGAATAATTGCGGCAGATAGTAATCGTTGTGCGGCAAAGCAGTGTTTGAGCCTTCAATGAATTGTTCCATTTTGGTTATCATCATTGTGTCGATAACTTCAAATGCTCCGCCTTTCGATATGCGTCTGTTTTTGGTGCTATAATCGTTATAACCTGTAATCAAAGATGCAAGCGCGGTGTATGAAAATCCAGATCCGTAAGCATAGTTGAAACTGACGCCGCCGTTGAAAAGCCTGTCGATAGCAGGCGTAGTAAACTGCTTTTGCCCGTATGCCGATAGCATTCCTTTGCTTAAATCGTCGGCATAAATGAGGATGACGTTTGGTCTGTCGGCAGCATTCAACACGCTTGCGACGGATAAAAAGATTGATATTATTTTTAAATACTTCATATATTATAAATTATTAACCACTAACCACTCTGCAATTTGGACGGCATTAAGAGCGGCGCCTTTTTTGATTTGGTCGCTCACAGTCCAGAACGTCAAACCGCAAGGATTAGTCAAGTCTTTACGGATACGACCTACATAAACAGGGTCTTTGTCGGCAACAAAGAGCGGCATCGGATAATCGCGTTTCGACGGTTCATCCTGCAATACTATACCTTCGGCTGCTGCGAAAGCTTCGCGTGCCTGCTCCACGCTGACGGGATGTTCGGTTTCGATCCATGTAGCCTCGCTGTGGGCGCGTATCACCGGCACACGCACGCAGGTAGCGCTTACTTCTATATCGGAGTGCATTATTTTGCGCGTTTCGTTATACATTTTCATCTCTTCTTTTGTGTATCCGTTGTCGGTAAAGACATCGACCTGCGGAATAAGATTGTAAGCCAGCTGATAGAAGAACTTTTCTACCGTCGGTTGTTCGCCGTTGATAATCTGCTCGTACTGTTTTTTAAGTTCCGCCATAGCCGTAGCGCCTGCTCCGCTTGACGCCTGATAAGTAGAGACATGCACCTTACGGATATGCGAAATTTTTTCTATCACGTTTAATGCCACTACCATTTGGATAGTAGTACAGTTCGGATTTGCGATGATATTTCGCGGGCGTATGAGAGCGTCCGACGGATTGACTTCCGGCACTACTAACGGTACGTCGGCGTCCATCCTGAACGTGCTTGAATTGTCAATCATTATTGCTCCGTATTTGGTGATAGTCGATGCAAACTCTTTCGAGACGCCGCCTCCCGCCGATACAAAAGCGAAATCAATGCCTTTGAAACTGTCGTCATCTTTCAACTCTTTGACGGTATATTTTTGCCCTTTGAGGACATATTCACGACCGGCGCTTCTCGACGAACCGAAAAGCGTCAGGTCGGTAATAGGGAAATTCCTTTCTTCCAGCACCCGCAGAAACTCTTGTCCTACGGCTCCACTTGTGCCAACAATTGCTATTTTCATTCTGTTTTTTTGTTTTCGGAGTGCAAAAGTAAAAATAATTTTGGAATTAGACGAATCTTTATGATGAAAAATTTGTTTGTTTGAAAAATTAATCGTACTTTTGTGCTTTGAAACATTGTTTTACAACATTAAAATTTACAACAATGGTTAGGTCAGAGAAAAATGTAATTGATTTATCAACCACTTTATCGGACGTCTGGCGTGTTCTGACGGGTAAAGAAAGGGAGATTTTGCGCGAGTATGCAAAGATACGGACGTTCAAAAAGAACGAGATTATCTACTATGAAGGTGAGGAGCCGCTCGACATGATGTGCCTCCTCAAAGGCAAGGTCAAGATATACAAAGAAGGCGTTGGTGGTCGGTCGCAGATAATCCGTATGATAAAGCCTATTCAGTATTTTGCATATCGCGCTGCTTTTGCGCAGCAAAATTATTTGACTACGGCGTCGGCTTTTGAAGCCTCAACAGTGTGTATTATACCTATGCATATCGTCGAACGCTTAATAGCGGAGAATTATAAGATGGCAATGTTTTTCATTCGACAACTGTCAACTGATCTTGGCGTTGCCGACGAACGTACCGTAAACTTGACACAGAAACATGTGCGCGGTCGCCTGGCCGAATCGCTGCTCTTCCTTATCGACAACTACGGCTACGAGCAAGACGGCTCTACTATCAGCATCTATCTTTCGCGCGAAGACCTTGCAAGCCTCTCAAACATGACAACGGCAAACGCAATACGTACTCTCTCAATTTTTGTCGCAGAACATATTATTGCTATGGACGGCAGAAAGATACGCATCATCGACGAAAACAAACTACGCAAAGTAAGTCGCAGAGGATGATACATTCGTTAACGGTTATATATAATGGTAAGACTGTTTTTGAAAGCGATTCCCGTTGGCTGCATCCGCTGTTTGAACTTCACGATTTTTTGAAACACAACCAACTACCGGTTGATGAACTGTTGATATCCGACAAAGTAGCCGGTCGTGCTGCGGCGTCGATGATGGCATACATCGGCATCAAGCGCTGTCATATAGAACTGATAAGTCGCAGAGCGTTTGATGTTTTTGATAAATCGGGAATAAAATATACGTATAACACCGTTGTAGAGCAGATAGACTGCGGTACGGAATATCTCATTACCGACAGAATGACTGCCGAAGACGTTTGGCTCTTTCTTCGCAAGCGGGCAGGGCGAATTGAGGGGTTGCCGGTAAGATGCGACAGTTTGAAAGTGTCGGTAGGCGGTCGTTTGACGTTAAATAATCTTAATTTCAGTATTTCGGCAGGCGAGCAGGCCGTAATAGTAGGAGCAAACGGTGCCGGTAAGACGACGTTTTTGAAAACACTTCTCGGACTGCTCAAACCCGACAGCGGCAGCGTAACCGTCGGCAACTACATCGTAGGAAGCGACGAATGGAAGCGCAACCGCTCAAACACTGCGTATGTCAATCAGGAGAAAACCGCCTCAACGTTTCCTGTCGCCGCCGGCGAAGTAGTGTCGATAGGCCTTGCCGGAAGCAAACTTTCATCCGGCGAAATATATTATAATGTAGAACTTGCGATGCGTCGAACAGGATGTTTCAATCTCTTGAAACGCTCGTATCATACCTTGTCGGGCGGCGAGAAACAGCGCGTTGCAATAGCGCGTTGCCTTTGCCAAAACGCCAAAGTGCTGCTGCTCGACGAGCCGACATCGTTTCTCGACCGTGAAGGCAAAGACGACCTGCGCTTGCTGCTCGACGATTTATGCCGCAAGGAAGCACCGACTATTATCACCGTATCGCACGATTGGGCATGGTCGGAAAGTCTTGCATGGCAGATTAAGGAATTGAAAGGGGGAACGTTATGTTAGAAATGCTGTCGCTGCCGCCGGTATTGAAAGGCCTTGTGCTGATAAGCGTAACCGGTTTTGCGTTTCCGCTGACAGGCGTTTATTTGTTGCGCCTCAACTTGTTACCGCTACGTTTTATGCTCATGCACGGCGCTATTCTCGGTGGCGCTATGGCGCTGGCTTTGGAGTGGAATATCTTTGCTACGACGATGGCAGTAAACCTGCTGCTCGTATTGCTGATGGCTCGGATGTCGCGTTCGCTGCGTGCCGACGCCGGTTATATCAGCGCTTTGCTGATGGTTTTGACCGTCTCGCTGGCATTTATTCTGGTGTATAAATTTGACGTCAAAGCAAAAGATACTCTTGAAGTATTGTGGGGCAGTCTGTATTCGTCTTCATGGGGCGAGGTAGTCGCAGTGTCGGTATTTTCGGCCTCGCTTGCGGGGTTTCAGATAATGTGTTTCAGGGGTTTACAGGCTATGTTTTTCGACCGCGAGATAGCTTTCACAGCAGGCGTCAACGAGAAGATGCTGTATTATACGACCGTCTTGCTGACTTCTTTTACCGTCGCGCTTGCCATGCGGATAACAGGCGCACTGCTGCTTGACGCGCTACTGCTGTTGCCGGCTATCATAGTTACGTTTTTTGCCCGTAGCCTCAAAGGTGTTATCATCGGAGCGTCGGCTTTGGGCGGAGCGTTTGCCGTAAGCGGCTTTTTCCTCTCGCTGATGCTTGATATTCCTGCAAGTTCGGCTATCGCTATCGTTGCGGTGGCGGTATTTATAGTTATGATATTGCGGCGACGGGCGATGCTTTTAGTAATAATGGCGCCGCTGCTTTTTGCTTGCCATAACAAACCTGCCGAAACACAATATGTCGTTGCCACAACATCATGGACAGCTGCTTATGCACGCTTGGCAGGCGCCGACTCGGTAGTAATGCTGGCGCCTTTCGATATGCAACATCCTGCAGAATACGAACTGCGTCCGAGCGATATTACCAAACTGACATCTGCCCGACTTATCATTTTTGCCGGATACGAAACGATGACAAAGCGTTTGCAGTCGGGGCTTGATATTGATGACGCTAAACTGCTTAAAATAAGGACGGATTATACTTATTCGGAAATAGAATTATCGGTAATGCAGATTGCCTCCAAACTTGGAACCGATAGCATGGCACGCGCAAATCTCTTGCAGGTAAAACAGTTATACGATGATGCACGAACGATGGTTAAACAAAGCGGAATAATATCGCAGCCGGTAGCGGTGGAACGTTTCATGAAGCCTTTTGCCGACGAACTCGGTCTGAATATAGTAGCCGTTTTCGGCCCTGCGCCGCCCGAAGCCCGCGTATTGGCGGATATAGCGAAAGCAAAACCGGCGTTGATAATCGACAACTACCACAATCGTGCCGGTGCCTCGCTTGCCGAAGTAGTGCCCGAAGCGCGTTATATTTTGTTGTTAAATTTCCCCGGCGCTTTCGGCACACAAACAATACAGGATGTTATAAGGACGAATGAATTAAAAATTAAAAATTAAAAATTAAAAGGTGAGATGACGGTACCACGAACCCTTGCAGCGGTTTTAAACCCTGCAAGCGGTTTGGAGCTTACGTCCGTCATTACGAATTAAAAATTACGAGCGAGTTGAACCGCACCTTCCCCCAAAACCCTTGCAGTGGTAAAAAAAAATCCCAAAACATTTGTTTTATTCAAAATATTACCATACCTTTGTGGCGTCTATGAAATATATAACAAAAATACAGACAACACGCACCATTGCAGCATACTCAAACCCTTGCAGCGGTTTTCAAACCCCGCAAGCGGTTAACACGCCCCTATCTCTTTTGACAAAAACCCTTTCAACATCATATCGAAATTCGGCCGCAAGGTTGCGGGAGACCTTTGACAGATTGTCAGAGGTTCGCTGCAACCTGCGGGAGACCTCTGATAGCCTGTCGGAGGTTCGCTGCAACCTGCGGGAGACTTCTGATAGCCTATCGGAGGTTCGCTGCAACCTGCGGGAGACCTCTGATAGCCTATCGGAGGTTCGCTGCAACCTGCGGGAGACCTCTGATAGATTGTCAGCGGTGCGCAGAAAGCAGAAAGCAGCAGGCAGAAAGCAGAAAGCAGCAGGCGGTACCCCGTCATCTCAACTCTCAACTCTCAACTCTCAACTTATAATGACATACAGGGCATCCGTCATTGCGAGGCACGAAGCAATCCGGCGCTCTTTTCCTTTCCGGATTGCTTCGTTCCTACCAATGACGGACGTAAGCTCCAAACCGCTTGCAGGGTTTAAAACCACTGCAAGGGTTTTGGGTCCCCTCGTCCCCTCGTCCCCTCGTCCCCTCGTCCCCTTAATTTTTAATTCTTAATTCAAAACGTTATGCAAACAAACTTTAAAATCACAAGAGTGCCTACAAGCAGGCTCACAAACGAGAACTTTTTCCGTTTCATGACCGAGAACCGTCGGTATTACGAAATCTACAACCCC
>JAITHS010000229.1 GCA_031279875.1 Tannerella sp. | reverse complement strand
CCGGAACCGTAACTATCTTCAAACCGCACTTCGACGGCAAATCCCACTGCCCTTTAAATTCAAATACTTCATCGTAATACTTTTCGGGTACTTTCATTAGAAATCTTTATATTTTTGGGTGCAAAGTTAGTAAAAAAAAAATGAATTTATTCAAAAACGCATAAAAAAATATCAATCTAAAAATCCGGCGTTAAATATCAGATAGCCAATGTTCAAACCGAAATTGAAGTTCTGTTTAGGGTAGCTGTAACCGTTGGCGAAG
Source organism: Tannerella sp. (assembly GCA_031279875.1). Lineage (GTDB taxonomy): Bacteria > Bacteroidota > Bacteroidia > Bacteroidales > Tannerellaceae > Tannerella. The sequence goes on along the minus strand of JAITHS010000229.1, from coordinate 3,798 downwards.
ACACTGACCGATACAAACGGCAGTTGCAACACTAACGCCGCCTCGCCCATACATTGCCACGTGTTGAAATAATTGCCGTAACGCGCCCTGTACTCCTTATTTTGAGCGGCTTCATCGATCATTATCTCTTCTTTATAAATGGCTTGAAGCGGCACAAATGCGTATGCTTCCAAACGCAGGTGAAGCACATCGTTGAATTTTATGACAGGGATAATGCCACCTGCAAGATAACTGTTGGCGCGGAATGCCTCGTTGAATGTGATTTTGCTGTGCGGAGTAGGACTGAAAGATGATGCCTGCAACACCGACGCCGTATAGTTGGATGCAAACTTGCGGTTGCTGTAAACAGCCTCGCCCATAAGTCCGAGATTGAATTTGTGCTTAAAACGAGGAAAATTAATCCATGACCCTTTAACCAGAAAGTGTTTATGCTGCTGTATATCAGCATAAAAAGTGTTTTCGTGATCAAGATAATTCTCATCACCAATAATATATTGCCCAGTAAGATACTGATAGCGTCCTTCGGTTGGATATTGTCTGAAATTGAGAGAGTTACGCTCAAAACGGACGCCGGAATTGAAATAATGGTACTTTGTAACGTCAAACGACCGTCCCTGAAATTGCGACGTCTGAAAGTAATGGTCGGTTAAAATAGCGCCGCCTGCAAAAAACTCTATCTTTGAGCGTTTTAATATCGGCAAAGCGTATCTGATGCGAACAAAACGTTCCCGTTTTTTCAGAAATGCAGGCATCACATCCTCGAAAAAAAGCGACTGACTTTGAGAATAGTTTTTGTTTGAATAAGCAAATTTCAATCCTATATAACCCGGAGAGGGCAACGAGGAAAAGAACCTGCTATCGAGGGCAACGCCGCTAAAAAGGTTTCCCATCTGAAAATCAGCGCCAAAGTCGGCCGACGATTCACCAATACTCTGATATTCAAGACCAAGATACAACTGATTAGCCTGATGAGACGATATGTTGCCGCCTATCGAAACACGCAACTCGTCTTTGATTGTAACGGCAAGGTGGAGGTCAAAATTGTTATTTGTCCGGTTATATACCGCTGTAGGGATGATTTCCTTTATTTTAGAGTATGTCAGCATCTTAAAATAAGCGCGACGAAAATCTTCCATCGTAAACTCGTCTTTAACAGCCTTACGAAACTGGGACTGAATATAACGGTTCTGCTCGTCGCTAACGCCTGATACATAGATGTTTCCAAACTTCAACGGGGGCAAACTGTCCCGATATGCCTTACGACGCCTGTTGACCTCAATAAGAGGCACCTCGCGCTTTACACGCTCCTTGATAGCGGGCATCATCTCCATCGTGCGGTCGTAGCCGATTTGCATCACTTCTTTTGCCTTATAAAAATCAAGCAAAAAGACGTCCGGCAGACGCATCTGCAACAGCATACCTTCGTCTTCCGGTATCTCATACTCGATTTTCTGCATAATCATCGGCTCGGCTTGATAGATAGGGTTGGCTGACGGTTTGATGCCCCCACCGCGTACTGCCGAGCCGAAAATGAAATCGGGATTGAAATCGTCTTTCATTACCTGAACAGGAAAATTATCGTAAATTCCGCCGTCAAACAGAGGGATACCGTTTTTCCATATCGGTTTGAAAATGAATGGAAAAGTCATCGAAACGCGCACCGCTTCGCCGATATCGCCGCTACGGAAGATGATTGATTTTTTGCCGTAAATGTCGGCGCCAAGACAACGAAAAGGCACAAACAGATTGTTGAAATTCCACGCCGCCTTAGCCGTAGCCTGAGCATATAAGCCCATGAACGCCTGATTCATCTGGATCGGATTTATAAGGCTGCCGGGCAACAGATTGCGAAACATCACAGAATCACGCAAATCAAGGTTGAACGTCATAAACTGCGGCGAGTCGTCGGGCTTCTTGAAATGGTATATATATTCGTCTTCCACAGCGCCTGTTTGCCAGTAACCGAACTCGTCGGAAAGCATCAATTCGAGCATCTCGTCGGGAGTATAGCCGATAGCATAAAGGCTGCCGACAATAGCGCCGATAGATGTTCCCGATATATAATCTATCGGTATGTTGTTTTCTTCCAGCGCTTTAATGACACCGATGTGAGCGGCACCCCTTGCCCCACCGCCACTCAATACCAATCCTACTTTCTGCGCAGCAATAGAAGCACTGATTATCAATAATATACATAAAAAAATATATCTCATAAAAGTCGCTTCGTGCCTACCAATGACGGACACTATTTAAATCGTTCTCTGTAAGCCCATAACCCAAGCGCAGGATTGGAGATATAATATATTTCTTCTCCGTTAACGGTATTCCAACCGTCTTTTAAAGCGGCAGGGTCATATTTTTGGAGCATGGCGTCAAGAGGGGCGTAGTTATAGCCTGCATGTTCGATTTCCTCCTTTGTGAGATGCCCCGGACAGTATGTTATGCGAAAACGCCCTTCCGAGGTACCGTGTATTAGATGTGCAGCTACTCCGAGACTGTTGCGCAAGTCTTCGTTTGCTTCTATGTATTCGAGTACTTGTGGCGTATGCACGTAGCCATACTTGCGGATGAGGGCGTCGTTGACAGGGTCTTCGCCGAACTGATGAAGTCCGGGCGCAAGTACAATAAGTTCTCCCTCGTCGGCAATAGCCATACGGGTACGATAGACGCTTTTGTTACCGAGCCATGTGCTGCGAAACTCCTCTGGATCAAGCCATACAACGACTTTGTGCATCTCGCGGTCGAGCATCCGGAAGTTTGTTTCGAGCGACAGCGCCGCTGCTTTCTCAAAACACTCAAAATCGTCGCCGACAAACAGTCCCCGCATCTGTAACCCGTCTTTGCCTTCGGATATAACTGTTTGAAGATAAACTATCGGCAGATGATTTGTGAAATTATCCGAAGCATAGTTCAACACTTTCCTTACAGGGCTGAGCGCACGTCCCATGATACGTTCCATACCATACGCTGCGCCGATGAAATGGCTCTTGTTGATACATTCCGAGCCGCCGACGCCCACAAAAATGTTCTTGTTGTAGTTAGCCATGCCTATAACTTCGTGAGGAACAACTTGTCCGAGCGACAGGATGAGGTCGTAGCCGCCTTCAAGTAGCAGTTTGTTGACTTGCATCGGAACTGCATAATCCACAACGCCTTCCGACACTTCTTTGACATACTCACCCGGCACTTCGCCGACGGTAACAACGTCTTCACGCCAGTTATGGACGCGAAATAACGACGACGGCACACCCGCGAACATCTTGACAATCTCCGCGTCGGTCATCTTAAAATGTGTTCCCAATGCGGGCATAATATCCGTCAAACGCTCCCCGTAGTACTCGTAAGCAAGCGCCGTCAGTTCGCCTGCCCGCGAGTGGAAGCGTGTGAAGTCGGGCGGAATAGCAAGCACCTTGCGTCGCGCTCCCAACAAATCGAATGTCTTAAAAACGGCTTTTTTCAGTTCTTCATGACCGAAGGCATAATCCGCCGCACCTTTTCCGAAATATAACATATTACAATTGATTAATTGAGAGTGCAAAATTAGATAAAAATCAGGAAATTTCCAAGCGCGCAAAACAAAAAAAACAGATAGCCTTTTCCGGCGTGTATTTTTCGCAGAAAAACTTGAAACTTTTTGCCTGTAAATTTATTTTTTCATCATCATCCTCTGATTTTAAGTGAATTAAACATCATCGTTTTGCCGTCGAAGATTAAGATACGGTTTGTTATCAGTTCACCGATACCGGTTAAATATTTTATTGCTTCCGTTGCCTGAATACATCCTATCGTACCTGCAAT
>JAITHS010000227.1 GCA_031279875.1 Tannerella sp. | reverse complement strand
CTTAATTCTTAATTCTTAATTTTTAATTCTTAATTTTTAATCCCTCCTCATTCCCTCCACCGTATATCTTGTTGTGCCGGAACCGGCTTCGAGGATCAGGTTCTTGCCCTTGCGCTTGGTGGGTTTGAGAGATGTTCCTTTGACGGTCAGGTTGTAATGCCACGGATCCTGTACCGGCAAGACAACTTCTGCCGTCATGTTTGCCGGTATTGATATTTCGAGAGCAAACACACCGTCGGGAGTATTGTCAAACGCAACATGTATTGTGCCGCGAACGGTAGGTAGCGACATCTCGGCGTGCCGCAACGACGAGGGCTGCGGCTGAATACGCACCCGCTTAAAACCCGCTTCCAAAGGTTGAATGCCCATCAGCCAACGCGGGATGATGTTTGCCGGAGCAGCGCCCCACGCATGATTCCAGTCTTGGTTAGGTTTGTATTTATTGTCCCATGCTTCGAGGGTGATAGTTGAGCCGACGCGAATCATGTTAAACCAACTGCGGTCGGTGGTAGAAGTCATCAATTCCAAGCCGTAATCTGCGTCGCCGTAACGATAAACGGCGTCAAGTAGATGTTGGGCGCCATAGACGCTGCAAGCCATTTTGCGCGAACGTATAAACTCCGCTACCGAAGCGGCGCTTTTGGCAGGCGGCAAACCGTATTCCTGTGCAAACATATTGGAATGTAACGCGCTGTGTTCGGTATCGATACCATCCCGATAAATATTTTTTTTCTTATCTAACAGCAGAGCGTTGAACTGACGTTTCACATTATCGGCTTCTTTTGCGAATTTTATCTCATCGTCGGTTTTGTTCAACGCCTTTGCTATGAGGCTAATAAGTCTCATGTTTTCGTAATAGAGGGCATTTACGACGGTATTATAATCGGTAAAAACGAAGCCGTCGGATTCGCCTACCGCTCCAAAGCCGCCCGCCTGCGGCCAGTCCACAAGGTCGGCGATGCGTTTGCCCTTATAATTAATGGTAGCGCAAAATTCGGGCGTTACCTTGCCGGTGCGTGTGCTGATTAAACCGTTTGTTTCGCGAAGTCCGGATAAGGTTTTGGCTGTCAACAGCTCATAATACTGCTCCAAAATAGCGCTGTTGCCGGTATACAAATAATCGTTCCAAACGACAGGAATCATGGCGAGCATTTCGTCGGTAGGCCATGTAGGATATTTGAGCAGATGCTCGATGCTGTGGCGTGCGAGAGAATACTCTCTGTCGGTGGAATAATGGCACAGTTGATTGATGTAAGCATCGCCTTCGTAAGGGATTCGCTCGCGGTCGCCGTCGATGTAAACGCCTGTAAACGAGGTCGCTATTATGGAGTATTTACATAGTTCCCATATCTGATTGAGTATATCGTCGGACGAGTGAAAAGTTGCGGCGCTGTTGTCAAAAGGATAGTGAACCATGCGTCTGACGGCGCTTTTCGGCGCTTCGGCGCTCTCTACTTCGCAATATCTGAAAGGCATTACTTCGCCTGTGTAATCGGGCATCAAGATTGCTATTACGCCGCTTTCGTTGGCCGACTGACTTGTATTGCGTTTGTCGGGACGGATTTTGACGGTATAAGTGTGTGTGCCTTTGATGAGCGGTAGTTTATATTCCGCAAAACGGATTGTTCCTCCCGGCTGGCGGTCTATTCTGCCGTTTTTGACGGATTCACCGAGACGAATTGTCGATGAATCCGTATCTTTCTGCGACGAGAGCGTCAATTTGACTGTCCCGAAAGCGGCTTTACCGAAGTCGATAAATGTCAGCGTGTTGCTGATAGGTTGCATCTTGACCGGTGTTTGTTCGCTGATTTGCAGCGGATAACGCGCTGTTTTACCGTCAAGCGTCGTTGCCGTAATGAAGCCTTTCGGTTGCGACCATACGCTTTCAACGCCGTAATTATCCCACGTTTTTACTTTCCAGAAATACGTTTTTGACGATTCCAACGGCTTTCCGGCATATAAAATGCTAACGGAGTTGTCGCTGTCGGTTTTGCCGCTGTCCCAGATGTTACCCTCATCTTTGGCGAGTATTTCTGTGCTTGACGCCATCAGGATACGGTATGCCGTTTGTCGAGTGTTGGGTTTGTCGCCGTTGACAACCCACCCCAAACGCGGTTTGTCGCTACGTATTTGCGCCGTCTGATAACGTTCTATCACCGTGCGCGCCACGTTTATATCTTCAAGAGAAACATTTGAGATGTATCCGTCGAGGAATACTCTGTCGGTGTGTTCGAGCAAGTCGGTTGTCAGATTGGTCGGTTGTGCCGATCCGAACTGCATAATTGTAAGACCAATAAACAATAACAAAAATTTTTTCATATTTTCTTTACCATTCAAGAATAACTTTTCCGCACAGTCCGCTTTCCATCACGTCGAAGCCTTTTTGGAAATCGTCGATGCCGTAATGATGAGTTATGACGGGCGATATGTCGATTCCGGCTATCAGCATTTGCTGCATCTTATACCATGTTTCCCACATCTCGCGACCGTATATTCCTTTGAGTGTCAATGCTTTAAATATGACCTTGCTCCAATTCACGCCTGCGCCGTCGGGCAATATGCCCAGCAGCGACACGTTAGAGCCGTTATACATGCAGTTGAGCATCTCGTTGAATGCCTGCGGAGCGCCCGACATTTCAAGGCCGACATCAAAACCCTTGATATTCAAATATTTCATTGTGTCGGCAACATTTTCGCCTTTTGCTGGATTGACCGTCATTGTGGCGCCCATACGCCTTGCCAGATCGAGTCTGTATTCGTTTACGTCGGTTACTACCACATATCTTGCTCCTGCGAAACGTGTTATGGCAGTAGCGAGCGAGCCTATCAGTCCTGCGCCGGTGATGAGAACGTCTTCGCCGAGCAGTGGAAAAGAAAACGCCGTATGCGTCGCATTGCCGAAAGGATCCATTATTGCGGCGATGTCGTCGGGAATGCGTTTGTCGAGCGCGATAACGTTGGTAGCGGGCAGCGACAGATATTCGGCCATTGCTCCGTCGCGATTGACGCCGATGCCGATAGAATTTTCGCACACATGCAGTTTGCCGCGCCGACAGTTGCGACAGTATCCGCAATAAGTATGTCCTTCGCCGGTAACGCGGTCTCCGATATTGAAATGTTTCACGTTAGAGCCGATGTCGGCAATAACGCCAACATATTCATGACCTATCGTCATAGGTGTTTTGATGGTATTTTGCGCCCAAGCGTTCCATTCGTAGATATGCAAATCGGTACCGCAAATAGCATTTTTGATGATTTTTATCAGCACATCGTTTTTTCCGCATTCCGGCATCGGCACATCGTCGATCCATAGACCTTTTTCGGCATATTTTTTTACTAATGCTTTCATTTTATCACGCCTAAATGTTTACCTGTTTTAATAAAAGCCTCGACACATTGAGCGATATGTTCGGAAGTATGCGCGGCAGAAAGTTGTACACGTATGCGTGCCTGTCCTTTCGGTACTACGGGATAATAAAATCCGGTAACATAAATGCCTTCTTCCATCATCATGGCAGCCATTTTTTGCGACAACGGGGCGTCATAGAGCATCACAGCGCATATTGCCGACTGTGTAGGCTTGACGTCAAAGCCCGCTTTAATCATCAGAGATGTGAACTGTGCGGCGTTGCTGTGTAGTTTGTCCTGTAACTCGTTGGAGCGTTCGAGAATATCAAAAGCGCGTATTCCGGCGGCAGCAACTGACGGCGGTAAAGAGTTGGAAAACAGATACGGACGCGACCGCTGGCGCAGTATGTCGATTATTTCTTTTCGTCCGGTAGTGAAACCGCCGATAGCGCCTCCGAAAGCCTTGCCGAGAGTGCCTGTCAGTATGTCGATTTGTCCTCTCAAATTGTATAGTTCGGTCGTGCCGCGTCCTGTCGTGCCGACCACGCCTGCCGAATGAGATTCATCGACCATTACCATAGCGTTATAGCGCTCGGCTAAAAGATATATCTTGTCTAACGGCGCCACATTGCCGTCCATCGAAAAGACGCCGTCGGTAACGATCAGTCGGAAGCGATGTTTTTGTGCTTCCTGTAACTGTTTTTCGAGGTCGTCCGTATCGGCGTTGGCATATCGATAGCGTACAGCCTTGCAAAGCCTTACGCCGTCGATGATAGAGGCGTGATTAAGAGCGTCGGAGATGATAGCGTCGTCGTCGCCGAGTAGCGGTTCGAAAACGCCGCCGTTAGCGTCGAAGCAAGAAGCGTAGAGAATTGTATCTTCGGTGCCGAAAAAGCGGGCTATAGTTGCTTCGAGACTTTTGTGCAAATCCTGCGTTCCGCAGATAAAACGTACCGACGACATGCCGTAGCCACGATTATTCATCGCCTCGCATGATGCTTCGATAAGTTCCTTGCTGTCGGACAGTCCCAAATAATTGTTAGCGCAAAAGTTGAGCGCTCCCTTGCCGGAAGCAAGTGTGATTACAGCCGATTGAGGCGACGTGATGATACGTTCTTCTTTATAAAGCCCCGCCTCGCGAGTAGCGGCAAGTTCGCCGTCAAGATGCTGTTTGAATTTTTGATATGCGTTCATTTTTTTGATATTTTGCGCGCAAAAGTAGTGGTTTTTTTCGTATTTCCAAAATTTTTCAATAAAACCCAAAACCCTTGCAGTGGTTTGAAACCACCTTTTTTCATATCAACCTCTTATTTTCAGAGAATTAAACATCATCGTTTTGCCGTCGAAGATTAAGATACGGTTTGTTATCAGTTCACCGATACCGGTTAAATATTTTATTGCTTCCGTTGCCTGAATACATCCTATCGTACCTGCAAT